>QKFK01000186.1 GCA_003252195.1 Rhodospirillales bacterium | reverse complement strand
CTTGGTATTATTTTGTCTTGCCATATAATCATTAAGTTTCTTTTGCATTTTTTTGATGCTCTTATCGCTTGTTTTGCTTTTTTTGGAATAATATTCGCCAGTTATTTCACCTTTGCCTTTTAAATCTAGAATATAGTTTTTTCCGTTATATATGCCGAGGGCCCTATAAAAATCATGGGGCTTATATTCACTACATGAATATATTTTTGACATGCTTTCATCATCTCGTACAAATGATGATATGTGTTTTATGGTTGAAGCATCATAATATGATTTAAAATCGCTATCAGAAAAACATGCGTCAAAACCAGCTCTTAGAGCTTCGCCATTTTCTATGTTCTTTTTATCTTTGCGTGCGCTAAATTCAATAGCTGGAGCAACTGGAGTGTGAATGCAGTTAAAATATTCTGGGTGACCCAATAGTTTTAGTTTGTAGCCAAGTAAGGTGGCGCGGGCGGCGGCATCAGCCTCAATTGATCTGCCTAGTACAAATGCTTGGTCTAAATCTTTTAGCCCAATTGGGACAATGGCTTTTTTCATATTTTGCACAACGTGAACCATCTCGTGGTAAAGAGTGGTGACTAATTTGTCATCACTGACTCCTCTTCTGATGGTGATAATATCTGTTACATTATTATATGTGCCGTCTTCTGTTTCTAAGCCGTCAGAGAATACAATTTTTACACCACGACGTTTGGTCGCTCTTAACATGTCTTTTGTTTCTGGGTCATTAACAGATTCGATAACAGACAAAGCTTTGTGAATGCGGTTGAATTCTTTTATATCGCCTGTTGCATATTGCTCAGGTAATAACTGATAATCTTCATTGTAATCAATTTGTTCAATTTTTTGTTTTAGTAACTCGCTGTCATTTGTAAGCTTTTTGGTTGAAGAACAGCTTGTGCCTGCAAATAAGGTGGAGGCTAACGCTGTTCCTAAGAAAAGCTTTCTTAAGCTGTGCTCTTTTGTCATTTATATATAACCCTTACATTATTTGTAAGGAGTATATAATAAATGCAATTGTGAGTCACGCACATTTTAGACCAAATTAGACTAAAATGTATTTTATGCTAACCCAGCTTTAGATCTTGGGTCTTTAGTATCAGCAGGTTTCCATTTTTTTACAAATTTTTCTAATGCGTCATCTTTGCCATCTGGTAATACAATTTTTAATTTGATTAGTAAGTCGCCTAAGTTTGGCACACCTTTACCTTTGATGCGCAGAATATCACCAGAGTTTGAATGTGCAGGAACTGTAACGTTGATTTTACCTGTTAGAGTAGGGACTGTAACTTTAGCACCTTCAACCGCTTCTTTTATGGTAATTGGTAAATCAAATTTTACATTCTTGCCGTCTAGCTCAAAAAATTGATGAGGGTTTACTTTGATTTCAATTAAAGCGTCGCCGTTGTCTCCTCCGCCATAACCAGGGTTGCCTTGACCTTTAAGGCGCAATGTTTGACCATCAATTGTCCCTGATGGGATTTTTACATTAATTTTTTTTGCGTTGGCTAGGCTTAAGGTTTTTTCTATGCCCAATACGGCATCTTCAAAAGATACCTTTAGGCTATAATTTATGTTTGAGCCTTTAGCCGAACCACGTGAGCGTGAAGAACCGCCAAAGCCACCGCCAGAAGAAAAGTTTCTGAAAACATCTTCTCCAAATATATCAGAAAAATCAAAGCCAGCGTTGCTTGAGTATCTGCGGGAACGACCAGCGCCACCACCAAAGCCAGAAGAACCGCCAAAACCGCCAAAGCCATATCCTGGGCGCTCTCGACCATTTTCATCTATTTCGCCACGGTCATATTTAGCGCGTTTTTCTTTATCTGATAAAATATCATAAGCTGATGAGACTTCTTTGAATCTTTCTTCAGCTTTGGGGTCATTAGGGTTTAAGTCAGGGTGCATGGTGCGCGCAAGCTTGCGATATGCTGTTTTAATTTCAGCATCGCTTGCTGTTTTGCTAACTCCCAAAATCTGATATAAACTTTTATTAACCATGTAATCCTCATAACCTTATTTGTAAAAAACAATATAGTGTTGATGTATAATATTTGCAAATCTATATAATAAATCTTAAAAAAAATAAAAAAAGCTTGTTGTTGAACATCTTTTGCGTAAACTTTGTATAAGTCCAATAAAATTTGCTAGGAGCAAAATATAATGAGAATAGAAGAAGGGCTTAAGCTCGATTTTAAAGACGTATTGTTTAAACCTAAACGTTCTACACTTAAATCACGTTCTGAAGTTGATTTGCAAAGAACTTACACATTTAAAAATTCTGGTGTTACATGGTCTGGTGTGCCTGTTATGGCTGCTAACATGGATACAGTTGGCACATTTGAAATGTTCAACGCACTTAAAGAATATGAAGTTATTACATGTATTCACAAGCATTACACTGTTGAAGAGTGGAAAGCTCATGTTGAAAAAACTAAGCCAGAAGATTTGAAATATTTGACTGTATCTTGCGGTACATCAGATGCTGATTTTGAAAAAACAGAGCAAATCTTAGCTTTGTCAGACAATATTATGTTTATTTGTATCGACGTTGCTAATGGTTATAGTGAACATTTTGTTGAATATTTGAAAAAGGTTAGAGCTAAATACCCTAGCAAAGTTATTGTTGCTGGTAACGTAGTTACATCAGATATGACAGAAGAATTGATTTTGGCTGGTGCAGATATCGTTAAAGTTGGTATTGGTCCTGGTTCTGTTTGTACAACACGTATTAAAACTGGTGTTGGTTACCCACAATTATCTGCAATTATTGAATGTTCAGACGCTGCTCATGGCTTGGGTGGTAGAATTGTTGGCGATGGTGGTTGTACTTGCCCAGGTGATGTGTCAAAAGCTTTTGGCGGTGGTGCAGATTTTGTTATGCTTGGTGGAATGCTTGCTGGTCACGATGAATCTGGTGGTGAAATTGAAACAGATGAATGTGGAAACAAATTTAAATGTTTCTATGGCATGAGCTCATCTACAGCAATGAACAAATATGCTGGTGGTGTTGCTAACTATCGTGCTAGTGAAGGTAGAACTGTTAAAGTTGATTATAAAGGTCCTGTTACAGAAACTATGCAAGATATTCTTGGTGGTGTTCGTTCAACTTGTACTTATGTTGGTGCAAAAGCATTGCGCGAGCTTTCAAAGAGAACAACCTTTATCAAGGTTACTCAGCAGTTTAACTCTTCTTTAGTTGATAAAGAAAGAAAATAAGCAAAATTAAAAAAGAGGTCATTATGACCTCTTTTTTTTGCCTTGAGGCTTTTTGTTAATTAGTATAAATTGGTTAAAAATCATAAATTTATCAAGGAGATTTTTCGTGGTTGGCGTTACTCAAAAAGATGTAGTTAAATATCTTTCAACTCCCAAAGCATACGCAGGGGCTCAAGAAGTTTTGGTAAAAGAAACTCATATGTCTTATGTGTTTTTGGTTGATGATAATGCTTATAAAATGAAAAAAGACGTACGCTATCCTTATCTTGATTATTCTTCTGTTGAGAAAAGAAAACTCTATTGCGAAAAAGAATTTCAGCTTTTGCAGGCATATGGTGATGATATTGCAATAAGTGTTTGCCCTGTTTATGCATTATCAGATGGCACTTTCTCAATTGGTAAAAGTGATGATGAATATTCTAAAATTGCTGATTATGTAATTTTGATGCGTAGATTCCCAGAGGCTGTTGTGTATCAGCATTTGTCAGATGAAGGCGAGCTAGACCGCTTTGAGATGATGGATTTAGCCGAGAAGATGGTTGATTTACACGAAAAAGCCAAGGTTAGAAAAGATAAAGGTTCGGTAGCATCTTTTAAGGCTGTTATTACTCAGAATTGTGAGGTTTTGCAGAGTTTTGCCCCTAGATTGTTTAGAAGTCATGAAATTGATGATTATTATAAGAAGGCAATCGAAGAGCTAGAAAAATATGCCCCATTGATAGAAGAACGTCGTAATAATGGCATGGTTAAAGAATGTCATGGAGATTTGCAACTTCGTAATATTTGTATGAAAGATAAAAAGCCTGTTTTGTTTGACCCTATAGAATTTAATGATGATTTCTCATGTATTGATACATTGTATGATTTATCATATTTGTTGTTAGATTTAGAGTTTAGAGGGCAGAGAAGACTCTGTAGTATATTGTTTAACCATTATATGGCTTATTCAGATGATTTGCAGGGGATTCCATTGCTTAGCTTATTCCAATCATGTAAATCTGCGGTTAGAGCTTTGGTAAATGCAACCTTATCTGAAACTAGAGAAGATGAAGGTGAGGCAATTTATCACCGTCAAAAAGCCTATGAGTATTTTGTGCTAGCTCGTGAAATACTCAATCCTCCAGCTCCATTCATTGTTGCTTGTGGTGGTTTGTCTGGTAGTGGTAAGTCTCGTTTAACTCGAGAAATTGCACCATTTTTAGGCACTAGCCCTGGGGCTATGATTTTGCGTACAGATATTTTGCGTAAAAGATTGTGTGGAGAGCTTCCTCATGGACACTTGCACAAAGATAGCTATACTCCAGAAATGAATCAAAAAACCTATGATAAATTGCGTGATGAATGCACAAATGTGATAAAATGTGGTAGAGTAGCATTAGCAGACGGTATTTTTGCTTCACAAGAAGAAAGAGAAAATATTGAGCAAATCGCTAAAGATTTAGGTGTTCCTTTCTATGGTTTCTGGATGGATGCTCCACTTGAGGTGAGAGCAGAAAGAGTAATGAAAAGAGAGCGTAATCCATCTGATGTTAAATCTATGAAGGTGCTTATGCGTCAGCTTGATACTGATGTTGGCGAGATTACGTGGAATAAGATTAATACAGCCAAAGATAGAGAAGAAACGCTTGCTGATGCAAGAGCTATAATAGGCTGCTAAAAGCCGTTAATAGGGGGTGTGTGATGGTAAAAGGAAGTGTTATATGTTATGTATCATCTGTTGCAGAGCTTAAACATGTTTTTCCTATGGCGATAGCGTTTGCAGATAATTATGGATATGCAAAGCTAGAGTTTTTAAGGATAAACTCTCCGTCCGTTGACATAGTTCCTATGTATGGAGAAATATCTACCGTTACTTTGATGCAAGACACTCTTGATCAGAATATTGAACAAGAGAATAAAAAAACTGATAAAATTGAAGATGTTTTTAATGTCTTGTCAAAAGATGTTTCTTCTAAAGCTAAAATCTCTTTTAAGGTGCTAGATGGAATAGAAGCTGAGGTGCTTTGCCTAAGAGCAAGAGTCGCTGATTTGGTTATCTTCCCATATGATATCGAGAATAATGATAAAACATTATGGCTGATGCAGAATCTGCTAGAAGAAAGTGGTAAGCCAGTAATTGCCGTTTCTGATAAAGTAACCTCTTTAGAATTTAAATCCCCAATGCTGTTGTGGAATGATTATTTTCAAGCAGGTAAAGCGCTGTCATTAAGTAATCGTATAATAGAGAAAAACAAACTCCAAATTGCCGATATGCAAGAAAATCATTTGCATATAAGCGGGGTCGAAGAGCTTGTAGAGTACATTGCGACCTATAATAAAAAGAAGCCTTCTGTTCATTCTATTAAAGATGTTGCAGAGTTGTTAGATATTGCAAAAAAGAAAAAGGTTGATGGCATTATTATGGGGGCATATGCAAGTAGCTCGTTAAAACGTTTAATCTTAGGCGGTGTTACTAAAGAGGTGCTTTTAGGGGCAGGTCAAAGCATGCCGTTGTTCTTGGTTAACTAGAACATTTTTATTTTACGTGTTTTATATTGAGGGTAATAAAATAGCTAAATGTTGGTTGTTTTAATTTTATGTTTTGCTCACCATGCAACAGAGCTAACTAAGTAATTGGATATAGCCAGTATAGCTGATGTGTAGTCGGTTAATGATATTGCATAGTTCTGATAAGCTAAAGATGTTTGTAAGTTATAAAAACTCTACAATAAAAAAACAGCACATGTAGAACGTGCTGTTTTTTTTATGGCATACAATTTTAAGTCTAGTTTCTGCTGTTATATATATAATCAGAAAGGTTTTTAATAGAAAGTGGGTTGTCACCTTTATCTGTTAATATTTCTTTTGCTTTTGTAACGTCATCGGCAAATTTTTTATCGCCAAGTTTATTAAGATGAGAAGCAAATTTATCCATTCTTCTTTCGAGTGATTTTTCTTTTTCTTCTGGAGTAATCTTTTCTATTATTTTATCCATATAGGCTTTTTCTGCATTGTACTTAATATCTAATATTTTTAGCTCTTTTCTATATGGTTCTAGTCTCTCTTCAGCAATGGAGGCTGTTTTGTTGATTTCATCTTGATTAAATTTAATGCCAGTTAAGTTGCTTAATGCAATAGTGTTAAATTCTTTTTCTATCTTTTGACCTTCAAAAGGCTTTTCTATAATAGATGCAATGCTACGAGAAGATTTTGCTTCTTTCTCATATAAGATTATATTTGATAATTCTGCCTCTGTTGGGTCTTTTTCATATAGCTCGGCATTATTTAAGCGTTCTTTTTTGCATGTATCAACAAAATCTGTATATGATTTTACTTCGTTGCTTGCAATATTGGTTTGATATTTAGCTTCTGTACCTACAAATTTTTGTACATCACTATAAAAGTTGCCTTGATTAAATTCATTCGTGCCATAAATAGAATCTTTTAGTTTTGCTAGAGCATATCGATTAGAAACTACAATAATACCTTCTGACACCATTTCATTTGGGGCGTTATTTTCTCTCATATAGTTAAATGCTTTATGTTTGCGTGTTTCTAGCAAATGTTTAGCAAGTGACATAGCAACAGATTTGGTGTCATCTCCTTCTTTTGGAGACCAGCCATTAGTTGTTCCATTTCTTTTTAGATTTCCTCGTTCTTTTGAGCGCAAGCATTCTAAAAGGAATGTTGCACCAGTTTCGTTAGAGTTTAGAAAGTCTAAAGCTGCTGTAGTGATTGCTAGTTTGTCTGACATTGCTGAATTCCTTTGTTGCAAATACATTTATAAGCATTAGCTATATAAAACTACAAAAAGTTACTTTTGTCAATCTTTTTGTCCATATTGTGAGGCTGTTGTTTGCTGTGATGGGGATAATAATATTGTGAATGAGTATATATTATTATAATTGTTCATATAACAAAGTTTAAGTAAGAATATTAAATAAACTATACAATATTGTAGAAAACCGCACCATTGTTATAGTGCGGTTTGTTTTGTTTTATTGCTCAGTTTATTCGCATACAAAGCTTGCAGTTTGATGTCCATTTTTTAGAACCGAAGTAAATTTAATAAAGGTTTTTTTGCCTTCTCCAGCACAATACATAGTTGCTTTATCGGCTATTTCTTGCAGACTCATATTGTCATATTCATAAACAACCCCAATTGTGTTTGATATAACAGTTTGCACATAAGGCTGAGGCAATGGCTCAACAGCAGGTTTTAAGTCAATTGGCTCGTTTTTTACAATAACTTCTGGATCTGAGGCGCAGGCAGTTAATAACGCAATAATAGCTAAGGCATAGGTTTTTTTACTCATATTACCCCTCCATTTTTATTAATTACTGCTCATAAATTCCCAAGAGATACATTCTAGCACAACACAGTAGGTTTATCTATTGTATTGTTGCTTTGCAAAGATTGAGAAAGGTAATTTTAGCTTCTTTTTGTCTTTATTCTCTTCAGGTTTTTTAGTGCTAACCTCTTGTTCTTTCGCTTCTTTTTTAAACTCCATCTGTTTAGTTGCTTTTATCATTTTTTTTAATGACATTAGCTCAGGAACTGAAGCTGCATTCTGCATAATTTGCTCTCTATGGTATGGAACATTAATGATTCCACTCCATGTTAATGATGCAAAATTCTCTTTTAGGTCTTTTTCAGAGAATGGGGCAAGAGCGTTATCTAAAAACCTATTGAGGTTAGAATATTTAACGTCATTTTCAGTGTTTATATCGTTATTAACACAGTGTTTTTTATGTTGTTCTAATCTGCCACAAACACTTTTATATGTTCCTAATAATCCAAAGTCAGACCAATGATACATTTTATCATCTTCAAAATAGGATTTGAAAATTTCGGTGTCATTTTTGTTTTTATTTTTATTCTTGTTGTCTGAAATGAAAGTGTCGTAGTGATATAAATTATGCCCATTGTGGCTAATCTCATTGGCAATTTTGTTAATTATAGTTTTGTTTATAGATTGGTTGATCCTTCTGGCGACTAATGATGTATGCAAAGAATACTGGTTGTTTGGCTTTTTATGTTCAAGTAGCTCTGGATTGCGCTCTAGGCTTATATCATCAACAATATTTTCAATTAGCTCTAGAATGCCTTCATCTGGAACTCTGTATTCTTCTGGAAGCCAATCTAAGGATCCATTTCTTTTGTAAACTCCAGTGTCTTTTATTTTTTTTATTGTTCCATTTGGAAGTTCATTTAGTAAAGCTTTTCCTGTTGGAGATAATGCAATTGCCTTTATGGCATCGTTTGCTAGTTTTAGGCGCAAGTCATTTTTTCTGGAATCTATTTCCATGTTATATTTCCCTCGTAGTTTGGTATTTTTTTATTATTTTTTGGTTGTTTTTGTTTGTTTGAAAAAAAGGCATAAAAAAACAGCCTACTAGGGCTGTTGATATATTCCTGTTTTTTTGTGATGAAGCATATGCTTCCGATACATTTGCACCATACAAAGCACCATACAAAAAGAATGATGCTAAATAAGTTTTTATAAAACTTTTTCGCTGAATAGCTCTTGTGCTTGTTAACTTACATTCCTTATGCATATTTTCCTCTTTTGTTATGCATACTACTTTTATCTTTTGTTTCTGCCCCACAATTTATGCATTTTTATTCGTTTGTCAATGAATAAAATGAAAAAAATAAAGTAAACAAATGTGTCAATTTATTACGAAGCTATTTTATATTCGTTCAAAGTGGCTTTTATAGCTGAGATTAGATAATCCATATCTTCTTTGGTGTGATATGGAGAGGGTGTGAAGCGTAGCCTTTCTGTTCCTTTAGCAACAGTAGGATAATTTATAGGTTGAACGTATATTCCATATGTATCAAGTAACATATCACTTGTTTGTTTGCATAAAACACTATCCCCAATCATTACAGGGACAATATGACTAGCTTCATCTATATATGAAATATTGTTCTTTTTAAGTAGTGATTTTAGGTAAGATGCGTTTTGTTGGTGCTTGATACGCAAATTGCTAGATTCTTTTAATATCCTAATGCTAGTAGTCGCCGCAGCTGCTATTGCAGGAGGTAATGAGGTGGTAAAAATAAATCCTTGCCCAAAGCTTCTGATAAAATCTACTAATTCTGATTTTGCTGTGATATATCCACCAATTACACCAATTGCCTTGCCTAATGTGCCTTGAATTACATCAACCATATCTAGGCAATTTACCTTTTCTGCAACTCCAGAGCCTGTTGTTCCATACATTCCAACAGCGTGGACTTCATCTAAATATGTGAGGGCATTATATTTTTTTGCTAACTCACAAATTTCTTTTATGGGTGCAATATCAGCTGACATTGAATAAACAGATTCAAAGGCTACAATTTTTGGACGGTTTATCGGTTGAGTGCGGAGTTTTTCTTCTAAATCACTCAAGTCATTATGTTTAAATATAATTTTTTCAGCTTTTGAATACTTTATACCTGCAATCATAGAATTATGATTTAGCTCATCTGATAAAATAACACAATTGGGAAGCTTTGATCCTAGGGTTGCAAGGGCTGTTAAATTAGCCACATAACCAGATGTAAAAAGAAGAGCAGAGTCTTTTTTATACCAAGATGATAATTCTTTTTCTAACTCTATATGGTAGTGGTTGTTGCCAGAGATGTTGCGGGTTCCGCCTGCGCCGGTGCCAGATTCTGAGGCCGCGTGGTTAAAAGCCTTGATAACTTGGTTGTTATGACCCATGCCAAGGTAATCATTTGAGCACCATATGGTTATATCTGACCATTGGTTGTTTCTAAAAATTTTTGCTTTTGGTAATTGACCAACTTCTCTTTTGATATGTGCAAATTCTCTATAATTTCCGTTTTGTTTTATTTCCTCTAGGGATTGTTTGAAAAACAAAGAATAATCCATAATTCACGTCCTCTATACCATATGCTCACGCTAATATATGATTAAAAACAAAATTTGTAATGGCAAATTTGAAATTAATCGCGAGAAATTTTTGTGATGGCTGGTGAGTAATATTCGGTTGGAGCAACAGGGTTATGGCGATTGTTTTGGTTGCTACTAACTGTAGGTGTATAAATTTGAGGAGCTTCGTTAGGTGGTGTGTATAATTGGGGAGGTTGGTTGTAGAGATTATTATTCATAGTAACAAGATTAAGCCGGGTGGTTTCTGCCAAATGATCTTGTACTAGAGCAGAAATATCATGAGGCATAATTGCGGAAGGCATTTCTGCTACTGCTGTAGGCACAATATTAGAATGAAGTCGCATTTGCTCAACTTCTTCTTTCATTTTCTTTTCTGCAATCACTTTGCTTCTGTACTGATGAATTTTAAAAATTCTACGTAACTGATCAAAGCCATTTGGTTTGTCGCCCATTTCACACCCGTTGACTAAGTTTTATAATTATATACCAATGTATATCAACGAAATAATTCGTTATTATCCTGCAAATTAGTAAAGCAAATACTAACATAAACACTATGTGTAAATAAACAATACTTTAGTCTATGTGTTGTATGGTTTATACTACATATAGTGATATTTTGTAGGTCTGCATGCTAAATAATGCTACTTTCTGAATGCTAGGGTTAATATATTGACAGATACTGTCTGCTAATGATCTCAAGCTTTTTATCATTCTGTTTATCAAAAGAGCTATCTGACTTTTCAACACCAACCTCTTCCATGTTTTTTGCTAAATCTTTTTGGAATTTTCGGTCAGTTTGAAGGGTGTTTATATATTCTTGATATTCAGGTTTTTGCATTCTTTTTTGCATTAAAAGATATGTCATTCTAAAGTCCTTAAACCAGTCTGGTACGGACTTAGTTACTTTAAAACTTTTCTCTTGATTAGCTGTTTGTGCATATACGTTAGCATTGCTAGACATCACAAACAAACACGAGATAATTAAAAGACATGTTACTTTTTTTACGGATAACATATTTATACCTTTCATTCACAAACAATTTGGTTAATTATAGCATTGTTAGATAATTTGTTAAATGATTTAAGGAAATTATAATGTTACAGAATATTGCTGATATATGGGTTCTGTCTGATGATAGAGCAGGGAATGTTAGTCAAGCTCTAGGAATAGCTGAGTTTTTATCGGCTCAATATTCTTACGAGGTAAAAAAGATTAGGTATAATTCATTTGTTAAGTTACCTAACTTATTTAGGCAAAATACTTTAATAGGTATGGATAAATCTAGCTCAGACGATATTAGCAACTCATTTCCTAAAATTATCATATCTGCAGGTAGGCGTTCTGCTCCTATTGCTGGCTACATAAAAAAAATGTCAGGAGGTAGAAGCTTTATTCTCCAAATTATGTACCCAGGAGATGCTTCTGCAAAAGATTGTGATTTAATAGCACTTCCTTCTCATGACACGAAGGTTAAAGATAAACCCAATATAATGCGCTTAATTGGTGCGCCTAATAGAATTACAACGGTAAAATTAGATGAAGAAACAGGCAAGTGGAAAGAAAAGCTATCACATTTACCTAAGCCATATCACGCTCTTATCGTAGGTGGTTCAACAAAAAATAGAGAGTTTACAGAAGATATGGCAGAAGAGTTAGCTTCTATGGCTCTAAAAATTAAGGAAGAAAAGGGCGGGAGTTTTTTAATGACCTCATCTCGCAGGACAGGAGCTAAGCAGGAAAAAATT
The DNA here is from genome assembly GCA_003252195.1 of Rhodospirillales bacterium. Lineage (GTDB taxonomy): Bacteria > Pseudomonadota > Alphaproteobacteria > QKFK01 > SZUA-500 > SZUA-500. Next base: position 21,492 of record QKFK01000186.1, on the reverse strand, counting down.
ATAGCAGATAAAATTGGCGATGTTTCTTATAAATATTTATGGGGTGACAGTGGCGATAATCCTTATTTTGCATATTTAGCATTAGCAGATAATATTATTGTTACTGGAGATTCTGTCTCTATGTGCTGTGAGGCATGTGCTACAACAAGACCTGTTTATTTATATGCTCCTAAAGATTTGGTTGCTCCTAAACATGCTAAATTACACGAGGAATTGGTTTCTCTAGGGTATGCTCGTTATTTAAGCGATAATTCATGTGAAGATAACGAATGGTCTCATTCTCCTCTTAATCAAACAAAGTTAATCGCGGAAGAATTGATTTTTCGCTTAAATAAAAACAGTAGTGAAAGTTAGTGCGTTGTATGGTTCTTAAGTTAGAACCATATCATTACAATAGTCTAAAACATAGACTTCCACTAGCTTACGCAGGCGGTATTAACGGTTGAGAAGATATGTTCGCTGGCCCATTAGCTTCGCGAGCCTCTGTGGTTGATTGTCTGCATGTTTTCAGCTTATTAGTAGTGGTAGTGTTGAACTCGAAACATAAAAAAAGCGGCTTATTAAAAGCCGCTTTTTGTTTGGTTAGTCAAGAAGGCGTTTTAGCCATCCTTTTTTCTTTTCTTCTTTGCCGTCATCGCCAGCCTCGTTTGCTGCTGCGCGTGCTGGAGCTTTTTCAGCATGAGACGATGCTTTATCTTCTGGTTTAACGTGATTGCTAAACAATGTGATAATTTGTGTTTGTTGTCCACCAGCTGGTTTTGCTTGTTCGCGAGCTGGTTGCTCTTTGTTATCACGAGGTTTGCGACGATCGTTAAATTTGCGTTTCTTGCCACGTCTCTTGTCAAATTTACGCTTGTTGTTAGAACCTTCAGATTTTTCTGCATTTTCAGATGTTTCTGAATTTTCAGAAGGTGCTACTTCTTGTCTGTCTTCAGTTGAAGATGCATTTTCAGAAACATTTTCGTTTTGCTCTGGTTGGTGCTCTGCCTCATCTTTATTTTCAGATGATTCTTCTGCAGATCTCTCTTCTCTGTTTTTGTAGCGATCTTTTCTTCTGCGGTTGTTTCCACGAGAGCCTCTACGTCTTGAACGCTTTTTATCGTCTCTCTTTTCTTCGTCCTCAGAAGTTTCTTCTTGGTGTTCTTCTCCAGAAACTATTTCGTCGTCTTCTTCAGCTGGTTTTCTAGCTTCTTTACGATTGTCTCTGTGGTTTCTGTTATCTCTTCTGTTTCTATTGCGATTATTATTAGAGTTGTTGTTTTCTTCAGTTTGTTCTTCAACTACAACAATTTCTTCATCGCTTTCGCTATCTTTTTTGATGCGCTCAAGTTGATAATCTGTGTTAAAGAGCATTTCATCGCTACCGTTAATAATAACTTTTAAGCCATAACGTTCTTCAATCTCAGAAATTCTATCGCGTTTCTTGTTCAAGATATAAAGAGCAATATCAGTTGGAACTGTAATGCTGATTTTGCTTGAGCGATCTCTAATGCCTTCACTTTCAATAATACGAAGAACATAAATAGCGCTGTTTTCGATAGAGCGGATTAATCCTTTACCTTTACAGTGAGGGCAAAGTTGATAGCTCATTTCTAAGAAGCTTGAGTGCATTCTCTGGCGAGAAAGCTCCATTAAGCCAAAGCCACTGATTTTACCAACTTGAACACGTGAACGGTCAAGTTTAAGAGCTTCTCTCATTCTGCGTTCAACAGCATGGTTATGAGATTGTTCTTCCATATCAATAAAGTCAATCACCACTAAACCAGCAAGATTACGTAGACGCAATTGTCTAGCAACTTCATCGGCTGCTTCTAAGTTAGTATTAAGAGCTGTTTCCTCAATGTTGCGTTCTTTGGTTGAACGGCCTGAGTTAACGTCAATTGCAACTAATGCTTCGGTTGGGTTGATTACCAAATATCCGCCAGATTCTAGCTGAACAACAGAGCTATGTAAGCTCTCTAATTGTAGTTCAACTTGGAAACGGTGGAATAAAGGCATGTTCTTGTCTTTATATTCCTTAACTTTACGGGCATAGCTAGGTGTAATCAATTTCATGAATTCTTTAGCGTTTTTGTAGCCGTCTTTACCTTCAACAAGGATTTCATCAATATCTGTATCGCAAATATCACGAATCGCGCGTAAAATTAAGTTACCTTCTTCATGTATCAATGATGGAGCAGTAGCTTTTAACGCTGTGTCTCTAATTTGATTCCATGTGCGAATTAAGTAGTTATAATCTCTTGTGATTTCTGCTTTGTTACGCTCTAAACCAGCTGTGCGTATAATAATAGACATATCCAAACTTGTTGGAAGGTCTGATAAAATACTTTTTAACTTACGTCTATCGCCCATGTTGGTGATTTTACGAGAAACACCACCACTGTTAGGGCTGTTTGGCATTAACACGCAATATCTACCAGCTAATGATAAATATGTAGTAAGAGCAGCACCTTTGTTACCACGTTCTTCTTTGGTAATTTGGATGAGCAAGATTTGATTCTTTTTAATAACTTCTTGGATTTTGTATCTTCTGAAGATATTGCGAGCATTTCTTTCTTTGCGTCTTTGCTCTTTTGGCTCTTCATTGTTGCTTTCTGTTGACACAGGTTCTTCTGTTTCAGAGCTTTCTTCTGTGGCAATTGTATCTTCTGATGTTGTTTCAGAAGTTTCTTCAGATGTTTCTGTTACTTCGCTTTCTACAACTTCTTCTTTAGGAGCTTCTTCGGTGATAACTTCGCTATCATCTTTAGCTTCTAAAGCCATTTCTTTGTTGTCTTCATGAGTATCAGTATCTGTATTCTCAGAAGCTTCTATGCCGTTCTGCTCTTCGGTTGCTTCTACTTCTGTATATTCAGCAGTTATTTCTTGTGATTGAGCTTCGTCTTCTGCAAATTCAGCTTCAAATTCTTTAGCATTTTCTTCGGCAATGCGGTTTACTTCTGCCATTAAAGCTTCACGGTCAGATACTGGGATTTGATAATAATCTGGGTGAATTTCGCTAAAAGCTAAAAAGCCGTGACGGTTTCCGCCATAATCAACAAAGGCTGCTTGCAAAGAAGGTTCTACTCTGATTACTTTTGCTAAGTAGATATTGCCTTTGAGTTGTTTTCTTCTAGAAGTTTCTATTTCAAAATCTTCTAATTTAGTACCATTCATTACAACAACACGCGTCTCTTCACGATGCGTATCATCGATGAGCATTCTTTTTACCATATTTTATAAACTCCAACACCCGTGCCCCAATCTAACTATATAAATAAACTAAGCCTATAGTTAAATAAAAGCTCGAGATAAATCTTATTATTAACATCGGGGGAGCCAGATGTTTGCATCGCACGCTTGCCGTCAATATCTTTATCGCAACTCAAGTCAAATTTATGTCGACTTGTTAAAAACTTAATATACAGCGTTCCAAGCGGGCATCACCCCATAAAAACTTTTTTGCCACCAGATAAGATAACGCATCTTTTGTTGCTGGTATTGAATTGTGTGCTAAATAAATTAAGTAAAAAAACACATAGCCCAACACGCTATTACCTTAAACGGTAGCATGAGAATAACCATTAAGAATAAAAAGAACAATATTTATTTGTTGAACTATTAAACAAATTTTTACATAACTATAGTTATTCTTATTATAAACGGCGGTTTTGCTCACTTTGTTTTGTTTGATATAGAAGATAAAACAACTAACAAAAATTGTATGAGATGAAAAAGAGAGTAAGAAATTATATTTTAAGACGAATGGCTCGCAGAGAGTTTTTATCTGCGGCGTCAATGGCTACGGCTGGTTTGATGATGTCTTCTGTTAAAGCAAATGCAGAAGGTTGCGCTAATGGTATTCGCTTTGGTTCTAATCCTGATGGGGTTAGAATGGTGGTGGATTTGTCTGAAAATAGTGCTTACAACATATTTTTACTGTCTAACCCGTCACGTGTTGTTTTAGATTTAACCGATGTTACTTGTAACAAAGCAACTATTGAAAAAGATGCAACAGGTCATGTGAGTGATGTGCGCTTGGGTTCGGGCGCTACTGGTGGTGGCTCAAGAATAGTCGTGGATATTTCTTCTCCATTAAAGGTGAAAAAAGCTTTCTCTTTATCTCCAAGTGGCAAGTTTAACTGGCGTTTAGTAGTTGATTTAGAAAAAACATCTGAGGCAGATTTTGCACAACTTGTTGGCATTGGTCATGCGGTTTCTTCGATGAAAGATGTTAATGCAGTTCCGAAATCGCAAATTACAACAAAGCCAAAAGAAATAGAAGCGGCTCCTGTAGTTGCTACTCCTCCAAGAAAGAAGAAAATTATCTTAGACCCAGGTCATGGAGGTAGAGACCCAGGGGCAATTGGTTATAGTGGTGTTTATGAAAAAAACATCACACTTGCTATGGGGCAAGAGCTTAAAAAGATTTGTGAAAGAACTGGTAAATACGATGTTCATTTAACCAGAAATAGCGACCATATTGTTTCGCTCCGTGGTAGGGTTAAAAAAGCACGAGAGTTAGAAGGTGATTTGTTTATTTCACTTCATGCAGATAGTACAAAAAACAAAAAAGTAATGGGTCTTTCTGTTTATACCTTGTCTGAAAATGCATCGGATAAAGAGGCTGGTGCGTTAGCTGATAGAGAAAACAAGGCCGATATTATTGCTGGTATTGACTTGGGCGGTGAAACCCCTGAAGTTGCTGGTATTTTGATTGATTTGGCTCAAAGAGAAACCATGAATCGCTCAGCGCATTTTGCAAGTTTGATGGTTGGTGAAGTGCAAAAAGCAGTTAGAATATTGAAAAATACACATAGATTCGCTGGTTTTGCAGTGCTAAAAGCACCAGATATTCCATCTGTGTTGTTAGAAATGGGTTATCTTTCAAATAAAACCGAAGAGAAATTATTAAGAGAGCGTTCTTATCGCCGTAAATTAGCCAATGCGGTGTTGACATCTATAGATGATTATTTTTCCGCAGAACAAAAAGCTAGTTTATTTTAAATAAGCTCTTGTTAAATTGCCTAAATTTTAATATGTTTTGAGCAGGCGCTTACGGAAAGATTATTATGTTAAAAGCAATCGGTTCATTTATAAGTACATCTATATTATTTTTGATAGTTGGTTTATTCGCAGCTGTGTATGTGTTTAATCAATATGGTAGAGACTTGCCTGATTATCGCCAATTAGCAGTTTATGAGCCTCCAATTACAACTCGTTTTTATGCTGGTAATGGTCAGATATTAGCTGAATTTGCTCGTGAAAAACGTGTGTTTGTGCCTGTAGATGCAATGCCAGAAAAACTTAAATATGCATTTATGTCGGCAGAAGATAAAAATTTTCTTATTCACAATGGTGTAGATTATAGCGGTATTGCTAGAGCAATTTTAGTGAATATTAAAAATGTGGCAACAGGAAAGAGAATGGTTGGTGCTTCAACTATTACTCAACAGGTTGCTAAAAACTTTTTGCTTACCAATGAAGTTTCTTTCCGCCGTAAAATTAAAGAAGCTATATTAGCTTATAGAATTGAAAAAGCTTATACGAAAGAGCACATATTAGAGCTTTACCTTAATGAAATTTATTTGGGTTTCCGCTCTTATGGTGTGGGTGCCGCTGCTTTGAATTATTTTGGTAAATCGTTATCTGAGCTCAAATTATCTGAAATGGCATTTTTAGCAGCTCTGCCAAAAGGGCCTAATAACTACAACCCATATACCCGCAAAAACTATGCAATTGGTCGTAGAGACTGGGTGTTAGATAGAATGGCAGAAGAAGGCTATATTACAGATTTTGAAGCTGCTGAAGCCAAAAAAGATGATATAGATGTTGTTGATCAAAAAGAAGAATTTGTAAAAGCTGGAGAGTATTTTACAGAAGCTGTTCGCCGTGAAATGGTTGAGAAATATGGTGAAAAAGAGCTTTATGAAAATGGTATGCTTGTTAGAACTACCATTGACCCACAACTGCAGGTTTATGCAAGTTCTGCTTTGCGCAAAGGATTAGAAGACATTGCTATGCGTAGTGAGTGGAAAGGTGTGCTTGCTCGTGTTGATGTTGGTAGTGATGATTGGGCTACAAACTTGGCAGATGTTAAAATTCCTGCTGGGGCAAATTCTAAATGGCAAAAAGCAGTTGTCTTAGATATTGATGATGCGAAGGCTGTTGTGACATTAGGATTGGCAGAAGAAGTTAAGGCTACTATGAATTTTGCGGATATGTCATGGGCAAAAAAGGCAAATGATGAAGGCAAACTCATTACAACTAAAAAACCATCAGATATTTTGGTAATTGGTGATGTGGTGCTGGTTGAGAATATTTCTGCGGTTGATGGTGCTAAAATTTATGCTTTACGCCAAGAACCTAAGGTGGAAGGTGCTCTTGTTGCTATGGATCCTCATACAGGTCGTGTGCTTGCAATGTCTGGTGGTTATTCATTCGAGCGTTCAGAATTTAACCGTGCTATTCAAGCAAAAAGACAACCAGGTTCAGCATTTAAGCCTTTTGTTTATTTAGCAGCGCTTGATAATGGTTACACACCTGCTGATTTGATTTTAGATGCTCCGATTGTTTTAGATCAAGGTCCTGGGCAAGATAAATGGAAACCAGAAAACTATAGCACCAGATTTTATGGGCCAACCACATTACGTGTGGGCGTAGAGCATTCTCGTAACTTAATGACTATACGTTTAGCTCAAGCAATTGGCATGAACAAGGTGGTTGAATATGCTGATAAATTTGGCGTTTCATCTAATTTACCGCCAGTTCTTTCTATGGCTTTAGGCGCAGGTGAGACTACTGTGTTAAAGCTTGCTGCTGCTTATGGTGAGTTGGTTAATGGTGGCAAAAAAATTGAACCAACAATGGTTGATAGAATTCAAAATAGACAGGGTAAAACTGTTTATAAGAGTGATGCTCGTGCCTGTGAGAAATGCTCTGGCGATGATGTGTTCTGGGTGAACCAAGCAGTTCCAACTATTCCTGATAATAGAGAACAATTAACAAGCCCTTTGAGTGCATATCAGATGGTTAGTATTTTGCATGGTGTGGTTGAAAGAGGAACTGCTTTTAGAGTTCGTCAGGTTAAAAAAACCTTGGCTGGTAAAACAGGTACAACTAACAACAATTATGACGCATGGTTTGTTGGCTTTTCTCCAGATTTGGTTGTTGCTGTATTTGTTGGATATGACAATCCTCGCACAATTGGTAAAGATGAAACAGGTTCAAAAGCTGCGTCTCCAATATTTGTAGATTTTATGAAAAACGCTCTAAAAGATACGTCAGATACACCATTCCGTATTCCATCTGGTATTAAACTTGTGAGGGTTAATTATGAAAATGGTCGCCCTGCAAAATCTAACGAAACAAAGGGTGTTATATTAGAAGCCTTTAAGCCAGACACTGATGTTAATGTGATTAAAGACGTTATTGGTGGTTATGGTGCTAACGTTGAAGAAGATGCTTCTGCTAGCGTTAAACTTGGCGTTGAATATTAATTTTTTAAGGAATAATCTCTTGCGTGCAGAAATAGCTGAAAAAAGTAATCAGATTAAGCGGTCAATGCTACTGCTAAGGAGGCATCTTTGACTGGGATAATTCTATTATCCGCCTAGAAGAATTAAACGCATTAGCAGAATCTCCAAATTTGTGGGATAACCAAGAACAAGCACAAAAGCTAATGCAAGAGCGTACGCATTTAGAAGATGCAATAGATAATTATAAAAAACTAGAAAAAGACTTAAATGACACCTTGGAGATTGCCGAGTTGGGCGAGATTGAAGGTGATGAAGCTATTATAGAAGAGGCTATTTCTAATTTGGCTTTGCTAGAAGAAACAGCGGCAAAGCAAGAATTATTAGCATTATTATCTGGTGAGGCAGACCAAAATAATTGCTTTATTGAAGTACATGCAGGTTCGGGCGGTACAGAAGCCCAAGATTGGGCTGAAATGCTTATGCGTATGTATGTTAGGTGGGCCGAAGCACATGATTATAAGCTTGAATATATAGAAGAAAGTGAAGGCGATGTTGCAGGTATTAAATCTGCGACAATTAAGGTCAGTGGTTTTAATGCTTATGGTTGGTTAAAGACTGAAAGTGGTGTGCATCGTTTAGTTCGTATTTCTCCTTTTGACTCATCTGCTCGTCGTCATACTAGCTTTGCTTCAATATGGGTTTATCCTGAGGTAGATGATAATATTGAAATAAACATTGAAGAAAAAGACTGCCGTATCGATACTTACCGTGCATCTGGTGCTGGTGGGCAACATGTTAATAAAACGGACTCTGCTGTGCGTATTACTCACATTCCAACTGGAATTGTAGTTCAATGTCAGAGCCAACGTTCGCAGTTGCAAAACAGAACTTCTGCTTGGGCGATGCTTCGTGCTAGATTATATGAAGCTGAGTTGCAAAAGCGTGAAGAAAAGTCTAAAGAACTTGAAGATACAAAATCGGATATCGGTTGGGGACATCAAATTCGTTCATATGTGTTGCAACCATATCAATTGGTTAAAGACTTGCGCACAGAGGCAGAAACATCTGACACTAAGGGCGTGCTAGACGGCGATTTAGACTTATTTTTAACGGCAAGTTTGGCAGCGAGAGTAAAAACTTCAGACGAAGAATAAAGTTTTTATATTTTATAGTGAAATGCTAAACCAGTGCATGGGTAGATATTGATATTTACGATTACGATGGTGGTATAATTTTATTATTATAAGTTTTAATCTAACATATGTAGATTATTTTGATTGTATGGCAGTGAGTGCCAATACTCAAAATAAGTAGGAAGCTATCTTTACACGGTTTAACTTGCTATATGATATAAGTTTTATAGTTTATCAATATCGCGTGCTTACAATAGGTGGCTTAGTAATATTTAGAGCAGATATTTTTAGCAGTAGATAAACTCTTTTCTATAAATACTATCGCATCAGCAAAGCTATTTTGTTTGGTGATTTGGGTAATCTTTTGTTGACATGCTTCGGGGATATTATCAATAGTTACCTTGCCTTCAATTGTTTGGCTAAATAGCGCTTTTAAGCTTATTAATAATGAATAAGTTTGGCTTAGCACCTCGGCTTGTTCTTTCGTTATTATACCAGTATTGCTTAGCTCAATTATTGTATCTTTGGTGCTGTTACCAATCAGTTTGTCTGGATATTGATGAGCATTGGCAAGTATCATATATTGAACAAAAAACTCAATATCAATCATTCCACCATCTGTGTATTTAATATCTAAAATAGAAGATGGGGTAAATTGTCCTGCAATCCTTTCGCGCATTTTTAAGATTTCTTGAGCTAGTTCTTCGTTATTTCTGCGACGAGATAAGACGGATTTAATAATGGTTTCAATTTTTGTTTTTATGGCCTCATTGCCATAAATTACTCTTGCCTTAGTTAGAGCTTGATGTTCCCATACCCAAGCTTCATTTAACTGATAATTTCTAAACCCTTCAAGCGATGTTGCAAGAGGGCCTGCGTTTCCAGATGGGCGTAAACGCATATCAATTTCCCATAATTTACCTTCATATGTTTCTAGGGTTACAGCGCTAGAAAATCTTTGTACAAGTTTAGTAAAATAAGTGCTAGGGGCAATGGAGCTGGTTCCGCCATTGCTTTGTACATCAAGGTTAGGCATGTCATATATAAACATTAAATCTAGGTCAGAATCAAAACTCATCTCTCTTGACCCGAGTTTTCCAAAGGCAACTAACGCAAGGCTTACATTGTCAAAATAGCCATATCTCTTTCTTAAGTCATCTCGCACATATGGTAATAATAAGCCTATGGTTATGTCGGTTATTTCTGCAAGTTTTTTACCCGCGTCTATGCCAGATATAAAGCCTTTTAACATTTGAATTCCAAGTTGAAATTCTTTGCCCTTAAACCAATTTCGGCAAGCATGTAAGCAATCTTCTAAGTTTAGAGAATTCTCTAAGGCAATTTTTAGCTCAGATGAAAGTGTTTTGTAATCAGGTATAGCTGAAAAGAAGCTTGGTGATAAAACATTATCCATTACAGATGGGTGCGAAGATAAATAACTGCCAAGTTTAGGGGCAGTTGAGATAACCTCAATTATTAAATCTATTATGCTTTTGCTTGAGCCAAGTAGGTTAATAATCTGTTCGCTAGCAGGTAATTTAGATATAAAAGTATCAAACTGAATTAATGCGCTATCAGGGTTATCACTTTTGCTAAGTTTTTCTAAAATATAAGGAATTAGCTCATCAAAGATATCTCTGGCCTTTTGGGTTCTTAATATTTTAGGGTAACCACTTTGCCATTTGCGTATTATCTCATAAACAGCCTCTGCATTTGTAAAAGACAACGAGCGCAATAGTTCTAAATTATCAGGTGAGGCTGTTTCAGAAGTAAATGATATATGGTTTGCATCACCATTAATGTCAGGGAATAATTTGTTAAAAATATTATCAACATTCTTAAGGTGACTTATAAGTTCTTTTGAAAAATCATCAGAATTATTATAATTGCTAAAATAGGCTATTTTAGCATATTCATCACTAGATTTTGGCAAGGTTTGAGTTTGTTCATCTTCTACCATTTGTAGGCGATGCTCTAAGTTGCGTAAGTAAATATAGGCTGATGTTAATTTATCTAAATCGGCCTTGCTGATTAAGCCATCATTATAAAGTAGCTCTAATGCTTTTAATGTTTGTTGTTCTCTTAATATAGGTTTTTTGCCACCCCAGATTAGTTGCTGAATTTGTGCATAAAACTCAATAAAGCGAATGCCTCCAGTGCCAAGCTTTATGTTGTGACCCATTAAGCTGTTATCAAGATTATTGCTATGTTGATTTTTAATCTGATTTTTAATTGCATATATATCTTTTATGGCGCGCAAATCTAAATTGCGTCTCCAGATAAAGGGGCGAATATATTTTATAAAGTCACTACCTAGAGATATATCTCCAGCCACACTCCGAGCCTTTATCATAGCGGCTCTTTCCCAGTTCATTCCCATGGTTTCATAATAATTTTCTGCTGTTTCAATAGATACAGCAATTGGGGTTGATGCTGGGTCTGGTCTTAGTCTTAAATCTGTTCTAAAAACGTAGCCATCTTCGGTTCGGCTTTCAATTATTTTAATCAGCTCTTGAGTGGCTCTAATGCAAAAATCACGAGTGTCATTTCTGCCGATATAATTAATTTTGCTTTCATCATAAAGAACAATTAAATCTATATCTGATGAATAATTAAGCTCTTTTGAACCAAGTTTGCCCATGGCAATGACTGTGTATCCACAATCTAGACTAGGGTTCTTTCCGTGCTTTAATTTTATTTTATTAAGCATTGCAGAGCTGAGCATAATATAATCTACGGCAAGCTTTAGGCATGTTTCTGCGAGCTTGGTAAGATACGATGTTACGCTATCTAAATTCCAGTCATTGTTAATGTCTGCATATGCAATAATAAAAGAAACCTTTTGCTTTAATATTCTTAAATCTTTCATTAAAGCAGATACATCAGTTTGGAGATGGTTTTTATTTATGCATTGCAGTAACAAATTATCGATAGTTTTATCATATGCATTTGATTTTATATCTATTAGCAACTCTGGAAACTTATGTATAACACTGCTTAAATAGGGGCTATATAAAAAAATCTTGTTAAGACTGGCTTTAGTTTCTTGGTTGATATGATTTTGTAAAACATCTTTTTGGACATGCTCAGATATTGCCTCGTTTAGCTTGTCCCAATTGTTTTTTGATATATCTGTTTCAATTATGTTATTCATGGTGAAAATTGTGTGAATCTACCTAAAGTTATTTTACAAAAGCATATAATAAGGTTACATATATTTAATTGAAAATATAGCTTTAATATATTGGGAATATAAAATTTTGCATAAATTAAGCAAAATATTAGATGTGATTGGCGTGGTGCTATTATGTGCCGTGTTGTATTTGGGCGTTCGCCTTTATCAAGGCCCCGTACGCGTGCCTTTTTTAAAACCATATATTCTTAAGGCGTTGAACAATGAGGCTAGTAATTTTCAGATTTCTTTAGATAAAGTGCAGATTGAATTAGCAAAAGGTTTGAAGCCGATTGATTTAAAAGCAATTGATATTAGTGTTTCTCGCAAAGACGATGATGATGTAATTGCAAATATTCCAGAGCTTTCTTTAGAGTTTAGTTTTAAGGCTATTTTAGATGGTGATATAGCCCCAAAATCTGTAAATATTTATAGGCCTGTGATTAATCTATATCATAAAAAAGGCAATGATTGGGGCATCGGTGGTGAGCCAGATGAAGATAATGAAACTCAGATTGTTGATGAAGCAGAAAAGAAAGCTGACTTGAATAAAGATTTATCTGAGTTGAGTAATGTTGTTATGGGAGCAGAGGTGGGTGCTTTAACAACAAACGAAGTATTTGAGCCTGCTCAGGAAAAAACTTTAGATGAAAACAATAAGACGCAAGCTGTTATAGATGATGATACTGTTGAATTATCTGAAATTGCCGAAGTAATAAAAAATAAGAACAAGTTAGATGGGCTAAAATATCTGTCAGAAGTAAAAGTGATTGATGCTAATTTAACCATTAACGATTACGTAAATGACAGAGTGATTAATATCCCAGATTTTGATATTGGGTTTAAAGATGAAGGTGAATATATAAAAGCTCACACGTTCTTTAATATCGATACTGATAACAAACCTGCTGAATTAGAAATAGATGCTGAATATTGGCATGAGAATAGTTTAATTAAAGGTCAGATTGGCGTGGCTGGTTTTAGACCGTATGATTATGCAAATATGAGCGATTCAGTAGAGTTTTTAAAGAAAGTTGATGCGCCAATTGATATTGCAGTCGATTTTGGTTTTGACTTAGGTGCTTTTGTAAATGGTCAAGAGCAAGCAAAAATGCAAAATAAGATGTTGCCATTTACTTTAAAAAACGTAACTAAGTTTGATTTTACAGTAAGCGGTGGTGTTGGAACTATCTATCCTCCAGAAGATGTTCCTAATCATTATTCTGTTTATGGTTTTAAGATTAATGGCGGGTACTCATCTGTTAATAACTCAATTTCGTTAAAGAAAATCAATGTTGATGTTGGCGATGCAAAAGTAGATGCTTTGATTAATGTTTCTGGTTTAGGTCCTTTATTAGATAGTGGTGATATTAAAGATTTGAATATTGATATTTCTACTCGTGCTAGAGGTCTTGTTCTAGATAATTTATACAAATATTGGCCTGAGAATATAGGTCATGTTGCATGGCAATGGTGTAAAGACAACTTAACAGTTGGTACTGTAACTGATAGCAATTTTAATTTTGTTTTTGCAGCAGATGAAGATGGAAAACACGTAATTAATAAAGTGCTAAAAGGTAGCGTAACGGTTAAAGGTGCTACGGTAAATTATATAGATACGATGCCTAAGGTCACTAATGTTGATGGTGTGGCAAAGTTTTCAAAAACAGCAATTGATATAGATGTTGCTAAAGGAATTATTGAAGGAGCTACAATACATAAGGGCAGGGTTCTTTTATACAATTTAGGAATGTATGAAAGCAGAGCTTTGATAGAAGCTAGCGCAGATGCTGAGCTTAAAAATGTATTAAAAATTATAGATGCGGAGCCTCTTGGTTTTGCCAAGGCTTTTGGGCTTAATAATGTATCTGAAGTTAAGGGGCAAGGTAATGTTAATTTGAGCTTGAACTTTGCTTTAGATAGGTTAACCACGGCTGATAAAATTGCGGTTGGGGTTGATGCTAAAATTAAAGATGCTTTTATTCCTAAAATATTCAAAGGTGATGATTTTAGTAATGGAGATCTTACTCTTGCTATAAAAGATAAAAAAATGATTTTATCAGGAACTGGGGTTATAAAAAATATTCCGCTAGAGCTAGAGATTAATGAGAATTTTGCAAATTCTAGAAGTAAGTATCGTGTAAAAGCAAGTTTAGATGAAGATGCTCGTAAATTGCTCGGATTAAATTTCTTGCCTTTCTCTGATGCCTATATGAACGATATTTGTGTTGCTGATGTGGTGGCAACAGAGACAACAGAAGGTCAGGGAAATGTTGGGATAAGGTTCGATTTTACCAATTCTATAATTGACTTACCGATGATTGGTTGGCAAAAGAAAAAGGGTGAAGTGGCATCTGCTACGGTATCTGCTAATTATGCTAATGGTAAGATTACTAACATCTCTGGAATTAGAGTAACTGGCAATAATGTTTCTATCCTTGGTAACGTGGCTATGGATTCAAATGGGTTGCCATCTCTTATAACTTTATCAGAAGTAAAAGCAGATAGAACAGATGCTGAGGCTGTTGTTGGCTTTGTAAATGGGGCTATTGATAATATAGACGTTAAAGGTAAAGATTATGATTTGTATAAGCTTTTGAATACAGAAGAGTTTGAAGCTTATAAAAAAGAAACAATCGTTAAACTTGTTGATCCATCACAAAAAAATGAAGCTAAAGATGCAGAGCCAATTAATGCTAACCAAGAAAAATTTAAAGTAGATTTGCAGGTTGATAATTTGTGGCTTAGTAAGAGCGGTAAAGTTACTAATGTTACGGCATCTTTAGGCAAAAATGGCGATAAGATAGACTTTTTGAAGATGGAAGGTGTTGCTGGAAATGGTAACATTACAATTAAACTTACACCCCAAGAAAATAAAACAAAAAGATTATATATAAGCTCTCCTGATGCTGGCGCAGCTCTTAAGTCATTGGGCGTTTATGATAATATGGTTGGAGGGGCTCTAGAGATAAAAGGATATGAGGATACGTCTGGAGTTTTAAAAGGTGATCTTACTGTTAGTAACTATAAGATTGTTAATGCGCCAGTGTTGGCTAAACTTTTAACTGTGGCATCGTTTAGTGGTATTGTAGATTTGCTAGGCGGTGAGGGTATCTCTTTTGATAATTTAGCCGCTGAATTTTCATCAAAAAACTCTGTTTTAAATATTGATAAAGGTAGAACCGCAGGTAGTGCTATTGGCTTAACCGCAAATGGCAGAATAGATTTAGAAAAGAAGCAAATTAATATTAATGGAGATATTGTTCCTGCTTATACCATTAATAGTTTTGGGTAAAATCCCTGTGGTTGGTAAAGTCTTTTCTGGTAAAGAAGGTGGTGGTCTGTTTGCTGCTACTTATGGTGTTAAGGGGACATATGACAATCCTGAGATTAGTTTTAATCCATTGTCGGTACTTGCTCCTGGTTTTCTGAGAGATGTATTCACTTTCTCTAAATGATAATGCGATTCGTACGTCTTGTGGTTATGATAATATTATTTTTTGATTGTTAGTGCGTACTATCATGTGTATATGCTTGTTTTTTTTGTTGATATGTGATAAAAAACACATGTTTGCAACGATTGCTGTTTTGTTTGCCATATTTTTGCCATATTCTTCGTTTATTATTACAAAAATACGCAAGTGCTGAGACATATTGCAACAAAAATTAGGGCGGAGAGTAACTATGAGCAAAAAAGATTTATCTAAAATGTCACTGTCGGTTTTGTGTTTGGCTGGTGGTGCATTGGTTTCTGGAAGCGGAGGGGTGTTATCATCCGCTGACAATGCTTCAGATAACTCGCTTGATACATTATCAAATAATAATCTTATTAAGAATTTGAATTTGAAAGCAGATGTAGTTGGGACTAATTATGCTAGGGTGCAACCGCTTACAGGCATGATAGGTTCTTCTGCAAATTCATCAAGTGGGGCTACAAGTCTTGATGATGGCTGTTATTCTAACTGTCATGCTTATGATGTTGCTATTGAATGTGCTAGCAAAGGTTATGAGCAAACATCTTGTCCTACAGGATATGCGTTGAGCCAACAATGTCCTGTATCAGGTGGCGGAATTTATTACAAAGAATGTATTACAACTTGCCATCAGGATTGTGTGGATCAGGGATTTGGAACAACAGCTTGTAGTACTGGCTATACAAAGAGTTATTGCCCAACAAGTACTAGTTATTGGACGTGTTCTTGTCATACAGATTCATGCCCTGGTTTAAAAACAGCCTTAACTAATGCTGTGGCTACTTATAGGGCATCTGTTCCATCATGTGTTGATTATGGTACTGATGAAACTTGTAATAATGCCGCGCTTTCTTTTGGAAGCTTGGGTTATACTGTGTTTAGTGATGCGATGACTACGTCTTGGTCATATTCTGGTTTCTTTAGATATAATACTATCAATTCAACTTGGACAACAAATTTCCCATCAACAACCACATTACAAACAGCAATGAACAATTATGCGTCATGTGCAGCAACAGAGGGTAAAGTTTCATTTGGTGGGCACTTCTCAAACTGCCATGATAATAACTGTGATAGTTATCTTTCTAACGTTGCTACTTATGGGTTGGCAGCTATGAGTGCAATGTCTAGCGCCACAATTTCTGGTATGGCAGATAATAATGGCGGCTTGATAGAAAAAATTAAATCATTGTTTGTGATTAATAACTCTTACGCCAAATGTCTGCCACCTGAGGGATATTATGATTATTGTGGTTGTCAAAATGATGGCTATGATATTATGACATGTTCAACTGGTTATACTACAACTATATGCTCAGGTGATAGTAGATATGTTAAATGTACATGTCATACTAACTGCCATTCTGAGAGTACAGCTACTACATATTATGATAGAAGATTTACATATACAGCTACTACTAACGTGACTATTTCTGGAGCTTATTGTAGAACTACATCATTAGCTACTACAGTAGCAATGAGTGCTTGTACAGCTTATTCAACAATGTCAGCTGCTTTAACAAATGTAGAAAGTGCTATTGCTACAGTGCTATTGCTACAGCAAAAGCTGCAAGTTGCGTTGCAACTACAGGTAAGCCAGCAATCTTTATGAGTGGTTTTTCTTGCTATTCAAACGCTGCTGCGTGTCATACAGATACTGCCGCAGCAAGCTGTATATCATCGGGCTATTCTACAAGCATTACAACATGTACAGGTACTAAAAACCTATGTGAATGTCCGTTTGATGCTACATATAAGCAATGTATAACAGGAACATGTTTGATGTCAGCTATATAAAAGATATTAATATTACTATAAAAAACCGCTGGTGATTTTCAGCGGTTTTTTTTTGTATTTGAAGTAATTATATTATTTACTAAGAGGGGTGTGTGCTTAATATATGTTTCATAATTCTGTATATAAAATGACTGTGCTGATTGGGATGGATAAGTGATTAAATAGCTATTTTGCTGTGGATTTTAATTTGTTGAGTAGTTATTTATATTGAACGGATTGTTATTATATAAAAAGCAGAATATTGATTGCTCAATATTCTGCTTGTTTGTTTGTTAGCTTAAAAGCTTAAGCTATCTTGACCAGTGCGTGCTTCTTTTTACCAGAAGATAGCTTGATTTCTCCATTCTGTAAGAATGATGAATTGATGAGCAAATTCTCATCATCAACTTTTTCACCATTGATTTTTGCGCCACCTTGTTTGATTAAGCGTCTTACCTCACCGTTGCTTTCACACAAGCCAAGGTTTTTAAAAGCTTCTATAACGCTAATACCAGCATCTAGCTCAGTTTGGTTTACTGTTATAGATGGTAAATCATCACCGCTTAAGCCTTGCTCAAAAGTTTTTATCGCAGTTTCTTGTGCTGCTATTGCTTCAGCTTCACCACGGCATAATTTTGTAGCTTCAAAGGCCAAAATCTTTTTAGCTTCATTAATTTCTTGGTCTTTTAATGCTTCGAGGCGGGTTACTTCGTCCATTGGTAGCTCGGTAAACACGCGGAGCAATTTGCCAACATCTGCATCATTGGCATTACGGAAATATTGGTAATAATCATATGAAGATAATTTGTCTTTTCTAACCCATATAGCATTGCCTTCAGATTTACCCATTTTTTTACCATTAGCATCGGTTAATAATGGAGATGTAAAGCCGAATAATTCTGTTGCATATTTACGTCTGCCGAGTTCAATGCCAGAAATCATATTACCCCATTGGTCAGCGCCAGCTAACTGGATTTTGCAGCCATATTTTTGGTTTAATACGCAAAAATCATATCCTTGGAATAATTGATAGTTAAACTCTAAGAAAGACATTGGTTGTTCTCTCTCGAGGCGTTGTTTTACGCTTTCCATAGTGAGCATGCGATTAACGGAATAGTGAGTTCCAATATCGCGCAAAAACTCAATGTAATTTACATCTTTGAACCAATCATAATTGTCAACCATGATTGAATCACTTTTGCCTTCGCCAAATTTTATGAAATATGAGTATGATTCTTTTAAGCCTTCGCAATTTTGAGCAATTAATTCATCACTCAAAAATGGACGTAAAGCATCTTTACCGCTAGGGTCTCCAATTCTGGCGGTTGCACCACCAACTAGCATAATTGGCTTGTGACCACATTTTTGAAACCAGCGCATAATCATAACTGGCACTAAGTGACCAACATGAAGAGAATCAGCAGTAGGGTCAGATCCTAGATAGCCAACAGCTGAGGTTCCATTTTTTTCATGCTCATAAAGAAAATCGTCTAAACCTTCTTCATTGGTGCATTGATTCCAAAAGCCTCTTTCTTTCATAATATTTAGAAACTGTGATTTCATAATTTTCCCTATCTTAATTTGCTGTGGCTGAATCGAATTTTGCTCTATTTTTAAACCACATAATGTGCTATTACAAGAGGGTTTTTAAAATACATAGCACAAATCGGGGTATTAATGGAAATTCTTAGACCAATGACAGCTTTGGGCCTTATGAGTGGTACGTCACTTGATGGTGTTGATGCTGCCTTGATTATTACAGATGGTATAGATGTTTTTGAAATGGGTGCTTCTATAACCCGCCCGTATCCAGATGTTATAAAAGATTCTATTCGTGCTATATTGGGCAAAAGCATCGATGAAGCTCACGATGAAATTAAAAAGGTTGAAAGAGATATGACCTTGTTTCATGCAGATGTTTGCCGTGAGTTGCTATCGTTCGCTCAGTTAGATTCTGAAGATGTTGATATAATTGGTTTCCATGGGCATACCATTTTGCATCGCCCAGAGCAAAAATATACTTGTCAAATTGGTGATGGTAAATTACTCGCCGATCAATTGGGAATACAAGTGGTAAATCGTTTTCGTAATGTAGATGTTGCATCAGGCGGGCAGGGTGCACCTTTAGCCCCAGTGTTCCATCAGGCTATGTGCAAAGATATTGATAAGCCTGTTATTGTGTTAAATATTGGCGGTGTTGCTAATGTTACATGGATTGGCGATAACGGCGAGCTAATAGCTTTTGACACAGGAACTGGCAACGCAATGATAGATGATTGGGCTTTGCGTCACACAGGTGTGAATATCGATTTAGATGGGATGCTTGCCGTAAAAGGTCAGGTGAATAAAGAGATATTGCAAGAATTAATGCAAAATCCATATTTTAATATTAAGCCTCCAAAATCATTAGATAGAGATGATTTTGTTCAGTCTTGCAAATTAACTGACGATTTATCAGTCGTAGATGGAGCCGCAACTTTAACCTCATTTACTGTAGAATCAATTGCTCAAGGAATTGAAGAACATCTACCAGCAATGCCTGCAAAATGTATTGTTTGTGGCGGTGGTTGTCATAACCCAACTATGATGCGTATGCTAAGAATGCGCCTACCACAAACCGAAATAATAACAGTTAAAGATGTTGGTTGGAATATAGACGCCTTTGAAGCCCAAGCTTTTGCCTATATGGCAGCAAGAAGCTTGTTCGGTTTGCCAATTAGTTTCCCTGCAACAACAGGTATAAATCAGCCATCGTCGGGAGGGGCTATTCATAAGCCTTCCAAACTCCTGTAATTTGAGTTTTTTAGAGATAGCTAGTTCGTCGTAACTGCATATTTTTTATACTCATGTATTTAATATACACTCCGCTAAAAAATATTTGCACTCCTGCTATCTCTTGTCTAAAAACCTCAAATGGTTTTTTGTTGGGTGCAATAGTGCTTTCCATTGTATTTAAAATAACAAACCGCCCATTTAAGAGCGGTTGGTTAATTAATTATTTTTCTTCTTCTGGTGGTGGTGAAGGGATAAATTCTTCATCCACAGGGTTACCATTTTCATCAACATCATCAAACTCTGGCTCTAAGTAAACTTCCTCTTCTTCGCCTTCTGTCGCTTCGGCTCCTTCTTCATAATATTCTTGCTCTTCTTCTGCCGCAGCTTCTTCGTAAACATATTCCTCTTCAGCTTGCTCTTGCATGAATGATGGGAGCGTCGCCTTAAAATCTTCGTCAATTAGCTCGCCTGTTTCTTTATCCATTTTATAAAGACGCATTGGCTTGGTATGAGATTCTCCCTCATAAGCAACTACAGTATCACCTGCTGTTATATATTCATGCAATATCATTTCAGATAATGTGCTTTGTAGGTGCTTTTTCATCAAAGTTCTGATTTCACGAACACCGTTCTTAGCTGAGTAAACCTTTTCTGCTAACCATAAGATAGCAGAATCTGGTAATTCTAGTGTGATTCCTTGTGCGGCAACTAGACGTACTAATTTATTTAAGTGCAATGCCACAATTTGTGATAAAGAGTTCATGCCTAAGTCATTAAATGGTACGATATCGTCAATACGTGCTAAAATTTCTGGTTTTAATTTTT
This sequence comes from Rhodospirillales bacterium, assembly GCA_003252195.1. GTDB lineage: Bacteria > Pseudomonadota > Alphaproteobacteria > QKFK01 > SZUA-500 > SZUA-500. The sequence goes on along the minus strand of QKFK01000186.1, from coordinate 881 downwards.
GTTTTAAGAAATCCATCATCTTATAACCAGGTAAACCAGCACCAAGGTTTGAGGTTAAAATCACGATTGTGTTTCTAAAGTCAACCGTAATACCTTTAGTATCGGTTAAGCGACCTTCATCGAGAATTTGCAGAAATAGGTTTAATATTTCTATATTAGCTTTTTCAATCTCATCGAATAGAACTACTTGATATGGTTTGCGTCTAACTGCTTCTGTTAATAATCCACCTTCTTCATAACCTGGAGAACCTGGAGGAGGGCCGAGCAAACGTGAAATACTCTGGCGTTCCATGTATTCTGACATATCAATACGCAATAATGCAGTGTCATCATCAAAAACAAATTCGGCCAACGCTTTGGCTAACTCTGTTTTACCAACACCAGTTGTACCAACAAACATATAGCTTCCGATTGGTCGGTTAGGGTCTTGTAATCCTGCTCTGGATATTTTAACCGCGTTACAAACCACTTCAACGGCTTCTGGTTGGCCAATCACTCGTTTCGCGATAAATTCTTCCATATTAATAAGGCGTTTTTTATCTTCTACCTCAACTTTATCTGTTGGAATTCCCGTCCATATGAAAATAATATGAGAAACATGTTCAGTTTTTAGTACCCGCTCATTGTTAGGAATTTTACCAGCAGTTAGTTGCATAACCAAATAACTACATGCTTCATCAAGTAAGTCGATGGCTTTTTCTGGAAATGGTTTTTGTTTAATATAACGACCAGATAGGGCAACAACGGCTTTTAAAGGTTCTTCTGGGATTGTGATGTTGTAGAATTTTTCGTACACATCTTTAACCCCCATTACAATATTAAGAGCATCAGCTGTGGTTGCTTCTTCAATATAAATTGGTTGAATGCAACGAATTAAGTCA
>QKFK01000170.1 GCA_003252195.1 Rhodospirillales bacterium | reverse complement strand
GCTGGTTGAACTAGAAGCCCATTAAATCATCAACTTGACTTTGATCGAGGGTTTTATCTGATCCGTGAATAATACTACTGGTTAATTCAATGAAGCCATAAATAGCTCTGGCAGAGCCAGTAGCTAGATGATGGATAACCTCTGGGGCATCGCCTTTTTCTATAGAGATTTCAATTTTCTCCATGCTTTGAACTACAAAAAAGTTAAGCTGGCGAATTAAATCTTCAAATGGTTTTTTATATTTTGCTTGAACATAATCATATGCTTCAACATAAATATCTTTATCTGCAAAGTTGCTTTGCTCAAAGTGGGCTTTATAAGTTTTTGGGCGCCATGATTTGCACTCTTCAAGCATATCAGGCATATCGGCTACCATTTCTATGAGCATGGCAATTTCATTAAAATGATTCAAATAGTCAGTCGCAAGCAATGACACTTGATTGATGTTAGTGTCTTTTACTTTTTCCATAAAGGATTTCATTTCCTCTGGAGATATTTCAATAGTTGGACTCATAAATCACTTAATATCATAAATTAATTAACAACTGCATATTATACTGTATTTATCGATATAAAAAGAAAAAATTTCGATTCAAGTTATGTTAACTTTATTAATTTATTCTTAGTGGTGAGGAAGAAAGCCCTCATCTTCTTTTTTAGAGGATTTGTCAAGGATTGACGTTATTTAAAAATTGAATAAAGAGAGGAAAACATGATTTCATTACGTATGACACGTGATTTTGTAGCACTAGGCTCCCTCTATGCGACTATATATGTCTCAATTTGCTTTTTTGAGGCGATTATGTTTTAGGACTCTTTATTCTTCTGCTTTCAAAGGCTGCCTGTTTTATACAGGCAGTTTTTTTGTATGGAAATGTTGGGTGTTTTAGGGTATCTTTTGGTGGTAACAAAATTAGATAATCGGGGGCTGTTGTGTCATTAGAAGCGTATGTGATTATATCTATGCTGGTCTTAGTCGGTGGTTTTTTATTCTGGAATATGAATAATAAGTCATCAAATAATGATATTAAAGACATTGCAGAAACCATGATGCGGGCACAGTCAGAGCTGGCTGGACGTATTGCTGGATTGGCAGAAACCCAGAATATATATCAATCACGAATTGCCGATAAGCTCCAAGATCAAGAAGTTAAGTTTGTTAAAATGATTGAGGAAAGACTTGCAGATATTTCTCGCAGAGTTGGCGATGGTCTGCAACAAAACACCGAAAAGACTTCTGAGGCATTGTTAAAAAATAGTGAGAAAACTATTAAGACCATGCAAGATTTGCATGAAAGACTTGGAAAAATAGACATTGCTCAGCAAAAAATATCTATGCTATCTGAGCAGGTGGTTAGCCTTCAAGATGTGCTTTCAAATAAGCAAGCACGCGGGGCGTTCGGAGAGATTCAATTAAATGACTTGGTAACCTCAATTTTGCCTCCTTCGGCATATCAATTTCAATCTGTTTTGAGTAACAGTAAACGTTGTGATTGCTTGCTAACGTTGCCTAATCCCCCAGGGTCAATAGTGATTGATGCTAAGTTTCCGCTAGAGAGCTATCACGCTTTGAGAAATGCTAAAGATGATGCTGAAAAAACTATAGCAGCTCGTGGTTTTAAGGCAGATATTATTAAACATATAAATGATATTTCAGAAAAATATATTATCGCGGGTGAAACGGCCGAATCTGCTTTGATGTTTTTGCCATCAGAAGCCGTTTATGCGGAGCTTCATGCAAGCTTTGCTGATGTGGTAGAAAAATCATATAGAGCTAAAGTTTGGATTGTCTCTCCAACTACTTTGATGGCAACATTAAACACTATTAGAGCGGTGCTTAAAGATGCAAATATGCGTGAACAAGCAGGGGTTATTCAAAAAGAAGTTGGTATTTTGTTAGATGATATTGCAAGGCTAGATAAAAGGGTTTCAAACCTCGGCTCTCATTTTGAGCAGGCCTCAAAAGATATTAGAGAAATTACAATATCTACCGATAAAATTACCAAACGAGCAGAAAAGATTGAAGAGATTCAAGTAAACGATGGTGAGCATCCAGCAGAAGCCATAACTAATACGACTAAATTGTTAGAAAATATCTAAATTTAAGGAGAGATAAAATGGGCGATATTTCAAGCGTAGTGATTTTTTTAATATTCTTAGCGGTTATTTTTATAACTCAAGGTGTTAAAATTGTTCCACAAGGTATGCAGTTTACGGTAGAGAGATTGGGGCGTTATACTCAAACTCTAACCCCTGGTTTTCATATTATAATGCCTTTTATTGATAAAATTGGCGCTAAGCTTAATATGATGGAACAAGTTTTGGACGTGCCATCACAAGAAGTTATCACCAAAGATAACGCAATGGTTAGAGTTGATGGAGTGGTTTTTTACCAAGTTCTTGATGCTGCCCGTGCTGCATATGAAGTAAGGCATTTAGAGCTTGCGGTGCTTAATCTTACAATGACAAATATTCGTACTGTTATGGGGTCTATGGATTTAGATGAATTGTTATCACAAAGAGATTCTATTAACACACGTTTGTTAACTGTGGTTGATGAAGCAACTAACCCATGGGGATTAAAAGTAACTCGTATTGAGATTAAAGACATTACTCCTCCTCGCGATTTGATTGAATCTATGGCTCGTCAAATGAAAGCTGAGCGTGATAAACGTGCAAATGTTTTAGAAGCTGAGGGTTATCGTCAAGCACAAGTGTTAAAAGCAGAAGGTGAAAAACAAGCTGCTATTTTAGAAGCTGAAGGACAAAGAGAAGCAGCCTTTAGAGAGGCAGAAGCTAGAGAAAGAACCGCAGAAGCAGAAGCGAAAGCAACCGAGATGGTTTCAAAAGCGATTGCTGAAGGTGATATTAATGCTGTTAATTACTTCTTGGGCTTAAAATATGTTGAAGCATTAAAAGATATTGCAACCTCAAACAATGAAAAATTGGTGTTAATGCCACTTGAAGCTAGCAATTTAATCGGTTCAATCGCTGGTATTTCTGAGGTTGCTAAAACAGCCCTTTCTTCACGCGAGAAAGATGATAAAAAACGTAGCCCTTGGACATAATTTAACGGAGAAAAATAATGCAAACATTTTTTGCTGATTTCCACTATTGGCATTGGCTAATTTTAGGTTTTGTCTTAGTAACATTAGAAATGGTTATCCCTGGGGTGTTTTGCTTGTGGATTGGCTTGGGAGCTATTATAACAGGTTTAATCGCCTTCACATTTCCATCGCTGATATTAGCATGGCAAGGAGTTGTTTTTGCGGTATTGGCTGTGGCTTGCACATATTTAGGGCGTAAGATGATGGGCAAAGCAGAGCCAGCCCCTCAATATGCTAATCTTAACCAAAGAGCAAACCAATATATTGGAAACTTTTATAATGTTACCACGGATATAATTAATGGTAAGGGCAAAGTAAAAGTGGGTGATGGCGAGTGGAGTGCCAAGGCAGATGAAAATATAGAACAAGGCACAAAAGTTAAAGTTATTGCTGTTGAAGGAACTCTTTTAGTAGTAGAAAAAAGTGAGTAATTATCTTGAGTAAAAATAAATCATATTATCTGTTTTTTGTAGGAGTGTTTTTAGTAGCAATGCAAGTTCTGCTAATGCCGATATTAAATGGAAATAGTGGTTTATCTCTATATTCACGAGTGGTTAGTCCAGAGTTTTTTGACGAGCTAAAAATATTATCAAACTTTATTGATGGAAAAGGTTTAACTTTTGATGGTGTTCATCAATCGAGTGGCTTTTATCCATTATGGTTGGGTTATCTTTGGGTTCTTGTTAAAATTTTTGGTGCTGGTGGAAAAGGCTTCTTTGTAGCCTATAAGATTGCTACAATTTTGATGCTTTTGTTTTCATTGTGGATGTTTGTTGAGTTATGTGCAAAGTGGAATATATCTGCAAATGTGTCATATGTAGCTGGTTTATATTTTGTAGTGGCATATTTATATCAAGCATCTAGTGGACAATCCACACAACTAGCCATAGTTTTTATGTTGTTAATTGTCACATATTTACCCAAGTTTCTAGCGGATCACTCGTTTAAAAAAGCGATTATATTGGGTTTGCTTTTATCTTTAGCAGGGCTTACTAGAACAGATACATTAGTGATAGTTATAAGCTTTGTAATTGCTTATTGCATTCTTGATGATAAATATGAAGCAAAAAATATTGATGCTCTATTTAAATATCGCAATTTGCTAGGGTTGCTATTAGGGACGACCCCTTTGTTGGCGTTTTATGTTTATAATTATTATAAATTTGGGGACACATTGCCTGCGATAGATGCATATTTATTGCAGAAGCAAAGTTTTGTAGCAAACACTGATTTATGGAAACAAATTTTTGTAAAATCTGTACGCGAAACACTTTCTAATCCTATTAGATTTTTTAGTGTGTCATTTGCTATTTGGATAACTCTTGGTTCTTTTCTTGTTTTGATAATGAGACCTAAGGATAAGGCTTTTAATATAGATAAATCCATATATGCCTTGTTAGTGTTTAATGCTATTGTTTATTACGCAATTTTTTCTTTTGTAACTCATTGGAAGCCATTTGGTATACATTTTTATTTGTTGGTTATAACAGCGCCATTTTGCGTTGCAAAAGCTATGCAATATATGCTTGATAAGCTAGATACAGATAACGAGAGACTAGCTATGAAAGTAGTGATTAACTTTTTTGGATTAGTCTTCGCGTTTGTTATTGTAACGGTTATGAATAATCCTTTGCGTAGTAGCATAAATTATGATGTTTATTCATTGGCAAAGCCATTTGCAAAAAAACATAAAGCTGTTTATGCCATGGGTAATGGGGCAGGGCTTGCATCTTTTGTAATAGATAGAACAATTGTTCCTTTAGAAGGTAAAACCACAAATGCTAAATTTTTAAAAGATCGTCGCGAGGCGGATGAATTACAAGATTTGTTGGTTGCTTATGGTGCTAGATATTATATAGGTGTAAATTTATTAGAGCAGAATTCCTGCTATTATGCGGAAGAACCCAATGTAATATTTTCTGGTCAGGGTAGT
>QKFK01000014.1 GCA_003252195.1 Rhodospirillales bacterium | reverse complement strand
GATGAAATTGGTTCAACCAAAAGTAAAAGCATTAAATGAGAAATACTCAAACGATAAAGTTCGCTTAAATCAAGAAATGATGGCTCTTTATAAGAGAGAAAAAATTAACCCAGCAGCAGGTTGTTTGCCGATGTTAATTCAAATCCCAGTATTCTTCTCATTGTATAAGGTGCTTTATATCTCAATTGAGATGCGTCATGCTCCATTCTTTGGCTGGATTAAAGACTTGGCAGCTCCAGACCCAACCTCTGTATTTACATTGTTTGGTTTGGTAAACTGGCCAATTCCTTCATTGATTAACATTGGTGTATGGCCTCTTGTTATGGGTATTACAATGATCCTTCAACAAGCTCTTAACCCAACTCCTCCAGATAAAACACAAGCTTCTGTGATGAAATGGATGCCTGTAATCTTCACATTTATGTTAGGTCACTTTGCATCTGGTTTGGTTATATATTGGGCATGGAGTAACACTCTTTCAATAATCCAACAAAAAGTGATTATGCATAGGTTAGGTGCTGATAAATGATGGACGAGAAATATAAGTCAGTCCGCGACATAAACGAGGCTGATATATCAATCGAACAATTATCAGAAGAAGAGTTAAAAGCTGGCATAGAACTGTTTAAGAAAAGCTGTGATTTTGTTCTTGGTGTAGCTGAGTTGCATCAGCTACCTGAGGATGACATGCCAGAGATTGCCTTTGCAGGTAGATCTAATGTTGGTAAGTCTAGTTTGATAAACGCACTTACTTTCCGTAAAGATTTAGCGAGAACATCTAATACTCCAGGCCGCACCCAACAGCTTAACTTCTTTAATCTTGGTGGGCAGATACATTTTGTTGATATGCCTGGTTATGGCTACGCAGAAGCCCCTGAGAAGATTGTAAAGGCATGGAATAAGGTTTTACGGGCTTATTTGCAAGGCCGTTCTCAGCTTAAAAGAGTGTTTGTTTTAATTGATTCTCGTCATGGCGTTAAAAGTAACGATGAAGAGATAATGAAAATGCTCGATAAATGTGCTGTTAGTTATCAAATCATTATGACTAAAAGAGATAAAGTTAAAGATAAAGATTTTGCAGTTTCACTAAAGAAAACCCAAGATGCTCTATCTAAGCATCCTGCGGCATATCCTAAAATTATTATTACTAGCTCTGAAAAGGGTATTGGTATAGATGAAGTTAAAGCCGAAGTTGCAAAAGTAACGAGCTATTAATATGCACGATAGTGTTTCTAAATATATAGTTGATGCCATTTGTCAACTAACCAATAATGCCCCTATGGATTATCTTATAAATAAGTATGTTTGGGGTAAAATTACCAATTATGAAGGTATTGTTGAAGATAATTTATTTGCCACATGCAAAGATAATATTTTTTACCAGAATGTTCTCTTGAAGTTAGCTCTTCATAAAAGATTTAAGGAGGAGATCCCTAAATTTTTGAAAGACCAATCTAATAACTTGATAAATATATCAAAATGGATTGTTAAAGGTTGGGGTGGAATAAAGGGTATTAAGGATGAGAATTTAGAAAAATTGGTTAAACAAGTTTGTTCTGAACAAGTTGATTATAATTTTGATAATATTTCAAGCTGGTCAAAAATACGTGCTTTTAAAAATATAGGGGAAGATGTTATATATGATTCTAGAGTGATATATACGATTAACTGGTTGCTGTTAAAGTCAGGTATGGAGGCAAAATTCTTTGTGCAGCCCGAATCTAGAAATTCTAACTTGACTAAATTTCCTGTGACAGCATTGATAAATATGAAGTTTTGTGAAGACAATTCATTTTTAGATAAAAATAATTGCTACGTTGAATACAGAAAGTTAGTTCAATCAATTAATGAACAATTATGGCATGAGGATGATGTTTTGGACTTAAGTCACCTAAAGGATTACAATAGTGCATTTAACGACGATGATAAAATTAGATATAGAGATTACCCATTTTTTACAGAAATGATTCTATTTAGTCTTGCTCCAAATGAGATAGTTGAAGATATAAAAAAATCTGTGAAGATACGCATTAAAACTTAACCCCGCATTTAGCGGGGTTTTATTTTGTGCGTTTGCCTTAATATTAGTTTATCGCCTGAAAAGGCATTGTGAATGCTATGTGTTTTTATTCGTTCTCACTTTGGCGGCGCATGCTGTTTACAAACTCTGCCATGCCGATTTGACGGTCTCTTTTAAGTCTTTCAGCACATAATATTGCCTGTACTCTTGCAACGCTTTTTTCAAAGTCTTTATTTACGATTACATAATCATATTCACGCCAGTGGCTCATTTCATCAGCTGCTTTTGACATGCGTTTTTTTACAACTTCTTCCGTATCTTGAGCGCGTGAGAATAGTCTGCGTTCTAGCTCTTCAATTGAAGGAGGCAGTATGAAAATACTAACCAAATCATCGCGGGCATTTTCAGCTAATTGCTGAGTTCCTTGCCAGTCTATATCAAACATAACATCTTCTCCACGCTCTAAAATATTCTGAACGCGTTTAGATGGCGTGCCGTAGTAATTATCAAATACTTTGGCGTGTTCTAAAAATTCTTTATCAGAAACTTTTTGCTCAAAGGCTTCTTTAGAAACAAAGAAATAATCTTTACCGTCAACTTCACCTGGGCGAGGAGCTCTGGTAGTTGCTGATATTGACATAGAAATATCAGGGTTTTCTTCGATAATACGACGAGATATCGCTGTTTTTCCTGCTCCTGATGGAGAAGATAAAACTAACATAAGACCTCTGCGTTTTTTGCTACTTTCGTTCATTTTTTCCTCTCTATTCAATATTCTGAGTTTGCTCTCTAAACTGATCTATAGTGCTTTTTAGCTCGAGAGCAATTTGAGTTAATTCAATGTCATTAGATTTTGAGCATGTTGTGTTTGCTTCACGGTTAAATTCTTGGCACAAGAAATCAAGTTTGCGGCCAATGCTACCACCATTGTTAAGCATTTCTCTAGCGCTCTCTATATGTGCTTTTAGTCTGTCAAGCTCTTCTCTAACATCAAATCTAACGCAATATAACGCTACTTCTTGAGCAATGCGTTCTTCTGGTAGGTTGTTGTCCTCTAACAATTTGGCAACAGATTCATTTATGCGATCTTTAATTTTTTGTGGCATCAGCGCCGAGCATTTTTCTGCACGTTCTCTTAAGTCTGCCATTTTATCAATAAGACCAAGTAGAACTAGTTTCATTTTATCGCCTTCTGCTAGGCGAGATTTTTTCATTTCATCTATAGCATTGTTAAAAGATGCGCTTATAGCTTTGTTAAGATTCTCGGCCTCTTCGTCAGAATAGGTTGCCTCATTCTTTTCAATAACGCCATTTACTGACAGCAATTCGCTAATTGATGGGGCTGTAAAATCTTCTGGAAAATCATTGTGCCATGAGATGGCGATATCGCTGAGTTGCTTTAATAAATCTTGGTTTATTTTATATTTCTTTTCTCCAGCTTCATTAGCTACTTCAAGAGAGATAAAGAAGCTTCCTCGGCTGAAATTACTAGATAATGCATCGCGACAGTTTCCTAAGATATCTTCAAACCCTTGTGGTACTCTGTGTTTGATATCTAAGCCTTTGCCGTTTACGCTTTTAATTTCCCACACCCAATTGGTGTTTGTATTTTCACTTAAGCTGATATTACCATTAACTCTGGCAAATCCTGTCATGCTGGAGATTGTCACTATAAAATCCTTTGCTAGGTATTTTTGATATTATAAGATAATATAATCATTGATTAAATTTAGGGCAAATCTTTTTAGAGAGTATTAAAAAAATGAAGAATCCTCAGAATATTTTGATTACAGGAGCATCTAGCGGAATTGGTGAAGCATTAGCCGTTGCATATGCTAATAAAGAGGTGAAGCTTTATTTAAGTGGTAGAAACTCTGAAAGATTAGAACAAGTATCTAAGGATTGCCAAGAAAAAGGTGCAGAAGTTTTTGTAAAAATTATAGATGTTGCAGATAAATCTGCGATGTTTAATTGGGTTATTGATTGTGATGCAAAATCAGAGTTAGACCTAGTTGTAGCAAACGCAGGAATATCTAAAGGCAGTATGGGTGGAGATGAAAGCCCAGATCAAACTTATGCGATATTTGATGTTAATATTGGTGGCGTTCTAAATACTATCTTGCCCATTATAGATATTATGAAAAACAGAGGTCGCGGGCAAATAGCAATTATGAGCTCTATTGCTTCTTATAAAGGGTTGCCGTCAGCGCCAGCTTATTCTGCGTCAAAGTCATGTGTTAGAACATGGGGTGAGGCTTTAAGGGGGCAGTTGGCAAGATTTGGAGTGGAGGTTTCTGTAATTTGCCCAGGGTTTGTAAAATCTCGCATTACAGATGCCAACACCTGCCCTATGCCATTTATCATGCCAGCAGATAAAGCTGCAAATATTATAAAAGCTAGACTAGAAAAAAATTGGGGGAAAATAGTATTCCCATGGCCAATGGCTTTTGTTATGTGGTTGTTAGGGGCGCTTCCATGCTTTTTGACAGATGGATTGATTAAGCGCCTGCCAGATAAAAACTAATCTTAGCTGTTTTATGGATAGCTATGTCGTCATTGTGGCGAGCTGTTTTTATTCCCACGTACTTTGGAGCGCTCCGTCGATAATAATATAAATTCCTAGCATTCACCTATTAATAATAAGTGTCTTGCTGGCGGTTGTTTTGAGTGACTTTATATTGCTTGTGAGGTTGTCGTGCGCTGTGCCAAAGCACTATTTAGCTACTAAAATTACCGCATAAAACATCTTATGTTTTTAGCTCATATAGCTATCTGTTAAAACATCCATTTTAGTTGATAGAGGTAATTGTAACTTGAATTATTACTTAAAATTTTAGTTTAAATTCGGTTACATCTTTGCCATCAAATATTTTTATTTTATGGTTGTTGGTGTCGCTGATGTAGTATTTACCATCAATTTTGATAATGTCATTAGGCTCATTTAATTTTGTAATAGTTGTATTTCCAACATTATCTCCTCGTTCTCCGCCAATTATGGTTGAGACCTCTCCATCAACAAATTTACGAATGGCATGATTGTAAGTATCCGCTATC
>QKFK01000055.1 GCA_003252195.1 Rhodospirillales bacterium | reverse complement strand
TTTATAAAGCTCTTGGATAATATAGAAAATTGGGAAAATCGTAGCCAAGGCGTTAGCGTGATTGACTGTGGTTCTGGTAGTGCTTACCTTACGTTTGCAACCTATCATTACTTCAAGAACATCTTAGGTAAAGATACTAAAGTTGTTGGAATTGATATTAAAGACGATTTAACAATTAAAAATACCCAAATTGCCAAAGAGTTAGGCTGGGATAATATCTCATTTGCGACATCTTATTTTATCGATTATGAAGCAAGCGATAAACCAACTATATCTATTGCCTTGCATGCATGTGACACCGCAACCGATGAGGCTTTGATGAAAGCAATTAATTGGGGCTCTGAGTTTATATTGTCAGTTCCATGTTGCCATCATAATTTGCAAGAAAAACTATCTAAAGCACCAGTTGATAAGTCTTTTGCTGGGGTTATGTCTCACGGCATTTTGAGCGAAAGAATGGGCGATATATTAACCGATTCTATGAGGGCGATGATATTAGAGATTATGGGTTATAAAACCGATGTGATTCAATATGTATCAATGGATCATACCGCTAAAAACCTGATGATTAGAGCTAAAAAAGTTTCTAACAAACCGCTTAAGGCAAGTTTAGATAATTATAAGAATATCAAAAATTTCTGGAAGGTAATCCCTCATTTAGAAGAGCTGTTAAAAGCGTCTAATCCAGATTTTGCAAAGCTAGTTTCTTAAGTAAGACATATAAAAGGCGGGTTGTTTTACCGCCTTTTGCAATCTCTATATTCTCTTTTTGTTAATTAGATATGAGATTGTAGATGTCTTAAGTAAGCTTGCAGGCATTGGTACGATTTTATATATATCGCTTAAATCATCTTCATAATGAGCTTCGCTATTATTGCTCATGTCCATATCGTTTGCAGGTGCTTGGGTTAGCGAAAGTGCTTCACCCTTAAAATCTTCTCTTGCTGACAAAACGTAATCTTGCTCTAAGATTTCTTGTGGTAAATTATCTTTGAGCATGGGGTAAGTTTTAATTAGTGAATGAAAGTTACCTTTTAAGGTGTTTTTTTTATCCAAAGTTTTCATCGTCCCCTCCTTTACATCTTTGCAATAACCAAAAATTGTTATATTGTTATCACGTCAGGAATTTAGTTTTTTTAGATGCTTATTGCAATCCCTGATTTTAGTTATTTTGCAAGTACCGTGCCGATATTTTTGCCAAGGTAGAGATTATGAAACAAGTTGTTGTTATTATTTTGTTTTTTGCTTTTTTTGTTTTTGATGTACAGGCAAAAGTATATGTTGATAACACTGATGGTACTCCAAAAATTCAATACACAGCTCCCGATAATAAACTCGAATCTGAAGAGTGGTATTACATAGCATCTCGTAATGGAGATGTGTCTGCTCAGTTTATTATGGGCCAAATGTATGAACATGGAATTAACGTTGCTAAAAATAAGGGTGAGGCCTTCTATTGGTATGAGCAGGCTGCAAAAAACGGTTATGTTTATGCCCAATATAGATTGGGAGAAGCCTACTTAAAAGGCGACATAGTTGCAAAAGATACAGTAAAAGCCAAAGAATGGCTGGAAAAGGCAAGCAAATCTGGTGATAAGGCTTCCGCCGACTTACTTGCGAAGATAAAGTAAAGGCAAGAAAATGATAAAAGGTATTATTGCGTTATTTACCAGTAAAGCAATCTGGAATCCAAAGACGTTGTTAGGAATTTTTGCAGGATCATATTTATGGTCAAATGTAGAAAAAACAAAAGATACTTTTAACGCTATGGGTGATCTTAATACTTATGTGGCTCTCGGTGCTATAATTGTCGTAGTTAAGTTGTTTTTCTTAAGTAAATATCGCCACGGTAAGAACAACCGCATAAATTGGGTTAACTTTTTTACAGACAGTATGGTTGCTCTACTTCATGCGGCAGCGGTTACTTTCTTAACCTTGTCATTTGGTCTTTCTATGTCCATAGGGGCATAAGTTGCTGTCATTAATTAAGATATTACTTCAGCTTAAAAACTCATATAAACCATCATGGCTAGATTTGATTCCACGTGGTCGCTATGGTGGGGCATTTGTTTTTGCTGATTGTTTAATGTTCTTATTATTATTTAGAGTTACTGATATTATTAATGACGCATCATTAGTTACAGGGATTGTGGTAACATTAGTTTTTGCTGCAATGTTGTCATATTGCATTCTCTCTACTTCTGAAGAAATAGATAAACAAAAGAGAGAAATTAAAGAACTTAAATCTGAAAAACGTAAAAACGGCATTAATAATGCTGAAAGAGACGCCTATGTAACTAGGATTGAAAATGAGCTAACTTCTATGCGCTCAAGAGGGCGTAGAAGTAGTGATAATTTTGAGGCCTTGTTAGAAGAAAACCGCCAACTCAGAAAAAAACACGATACTATTAAAAAAGAAAATAAAAAGCTCATTAAAGATATAGATAGCTTAAAGGAGCAAAAAGTAATCTTGCAAGAGCCAGATGAGGATTTAACGGCTTTGATGCTAGAGAATAATAGCCTAAAAAGTGAGGTCTCAAAGTTAAAGGCGGAGCTTTCTCAAAAGCATTATAATAATCAAGATAAACCAAATTGGGCATCTTATATACCCTATGTTGAAGGTGATGAAATTGGCGATATAAAAATTGCATACAGAGCCTTGGCAAAAGCAAATCACCCAGATAATGAAGGTAAAGAAGAGCGAATGAAAAAGCTTAATCAAGCTTGGGAAGAAGCTCAGAAGTGGTTTGGAGATAAGAAAAAATGAATAGAATAATGGCTTTTATATATTATTTGTTTTTAAGCTTTCTGCCAGCTTTTGTAGGAGGTTATATAACATCTAAGAATATATATCCATGGTATGGAACTATTAAAAAACCAGATTTTACTCCGCCAGATTATGCCTTCTCTTATGTATGGAGCTTTATCTATTTTTCGCTAGCAATATCTGTATTCTTAGCCAGCAAGAAGGTCAAAGAAAACAACGTCAATATAATGAAAATATTTTATGTTTATATCTTTCTAAATGCGACATGGAGTTGCCTGTTTTTTGGTCTTCATTTGATAGTTGGAGGTCTGGTTTTATGCATAATGATGTTAGTATGTTTGGTGGCGTTTATATTTAATATGGGTAAAATTTCTGGAACCGCAGCCGTGTTGCAATTACCTCATTTGGCATGGGTGATATTTGCTTTTATACTTAATTATATTATATATCAGCTAAATTGATAAAAAATAACCGCCATATAACGGCGGATAAACATTCTGATCTTAAAAAAATTTAGACCTCAATATCTACATTTACACCTCTTGTCGCGCTTGGGTCAACGGTGTTTTGAGGTTTTTGCGAAGGGTCTGTTTCAGACACAGGTTGAACAGCAGCTGATTGTATGTCCGCTGTGCGTTTCATCATTGATAATATTGCTTGTTGCCTAGCCAAAGCCACCTGTGACTGAGCTGCCAAGCCGCTACCCTGAGATGCGCTGTTCATCTATGTCTCCAAATTAAGTACATCTTTTATTATATATTAATGAAAGGTTAATATCAAGAAAATGCAGAGATTACCTATAGTCTCTGCGGGTTTTGAGTTTGCTAATTAGCTTGTTTTTTTCTTTTGCAGGTGGGTTTTCTCTGTCATGGTTTTCAAAAACAGCAATGTTTTCAATGTGTTGGTCGCATTTTATGCCGTGCTCTTCTTCTCGGTTGGCAAAAAAAGCATTTAAGATTTGTGCGTGTCTTGACGATATTCCTACATATAAAGGTCTTTCCATTATATCAAGAGAATCCTGCAAGTAGCATTTGCCATTATTGTCTCGGCATATGCTCTTAACTAAGCTTTTTGAGCTTCGTTTGCGCTTAAATGCATCTGGTTGTGCAATAATTTCTTCTGATAAGCGTGATAGCAATGCTGCGTGCTGTTTATCATAAAAATTTACCAAGAAGCTAGATGTAAACCAAGCTTTAAATCCTGCTACATATGGGTTTGATTTGTCTTTTATAGATTTTTCTACAGCATAAAGGCTTTCTGGAGAGATAGCTTTTGCTTCTTCATAAGGCTCGTTATAGCCTTTATCTTTGAGCTCGCAAGCAATTATAGAGTGCTTGGTAACGGCATCAGCTTCCATGCAACGGCTAGTCATAATAGATGTTTTAGTATCATTCGCTACATATGAAAAAACTGTGCCCTTCATAATTTGTTCGGCATGTGCTAGTTCGTGAGATAACTTAAAGGCGAGCACTTCTGGTTTGTTGTTATCTGGTAGTAATATTATTTTCTTTCTAGGGTGGCAACCTGCTCCAATATTTTTTGCGGTCAAATCTTCACAGATAATTTGATAGCCTGATTTTACGGCCTTGCTAAGAAGAGAACGTCCTGTTTTGCTGTGGTTTAAAATCCACATAGCTTTTTGTAAGTTTTTATCATCTGTTTTATACTGAGGCATAAAAATTACCTCGATGCTTTAGCGTTCTTAGCAAGTGCAATGTTCTTTCTTGCCGCTGTATCTAGCTGAGGAGTAGCTGGTGAAAGTTTAATCAGCTTTCCATTGATATCATACAAAGGAAGGTTCTTGCAGCTATTATCTTTGCCTATTAAGTGATATTTCTTAGATCTCTCACCTAAATAATTTTCTATGCGCTCAACTGTTTTAGAAGATACTTTGGTGAAATTTGCTTTCTCAAAAAATTCTTTTTTTGGAGATATGTATGGTTCTCCTTTATATGTGCAACATTTTGCGGCAATCTCTTCGATAGAAATATCTTTAGTAAAGAACTGAGGGTTGCAACCTTCTCTTTCTTCGTAATTGCTCGTTTGCCTACATATAAAATCTGTTGTTGCTTCTTCATATGCTTTGATAAAGAAATCTACGTCAAACCATGCCTTAAAGCCTGCATTTAAAAGCATTTTGGTATTGTCTTTACCATATTTATTTGAGGCTTCTTCAATTTTATTTACTACTTCTGGGAGTTCTTCTTTAAATAATTCCCATGGTTTGCTATCTCCTTTTTCATTTAATTGAAAACAGGTAACAGCTTCTTTAGCAACGGCGTCTGCTTCTAATATTCTGGTGCCGATGAGCTGTGTTTTAACTGATGAT
>QKFK01000161.1 GCA_003252195.1 Rhodospirillales bacterium | reverse complement strand
TTGTATATTAAAAACAATCACAAATGCGATTCTAACAACACAAAAGCACCTATATATAATAAATAATGCTTAGCTATAAAAATTATTGCAACCAAAATTAATTACAAAACGCAAGCAAAGTCCTATATATAAGAGGTTTTATAAATAACTTTAATTCCATTTGCAATTAAATTTTATCAATCCTGTTAATCTTTTAATTCTTTTTTAATCGAATCAATCTAGGCTCATTCTTACTTGCTTTTATTGGTTAGGGGCAAGGGGGAGCGAAAAGAATTTTCGGGATTTGCTGTGTAGAAACATAGCGCAAGAGATAGGCTGATAAAGCTCTCCCCTCACCATACTCATACCCCAATAAAGGGCTTTATTAGTCTATAATTAAGGGAGAAAACCTAGTTTTCTCCCATTTTTAATGCCTCAATAAATGCTGATTGTGGCACATCTACTTTACCGAATTGACGCATTCTCTTTTTACCTTTTTTCTGTTTTTCTAAAAGTTTGCGTTTACGGGTTATATCACCACCATAACATTTTGCAGTCACGTCTTTGCGGAATGCGCTAATAGTCTCACGAGCAATAACTTTACCACCTATCGCTGCTTGAACAGGAATTTTAAACATCTGTCTTGGAATTAAATCTTTTAACCTAGAACAAATGTTTCTTCCTCTAAATTCCGCCTGAGTTGCGTGGCACAAGAATGACAAAGCGTCAACAGGTTCTGCATTAATCAAAATAGAAACTTTAACCAAGTTACTTTCTTTATAACCATTAAGTTCATAGTCAAAACTTGCATAGCCCTTAGTAATTGATTTGAGCCTATCATAAAAATCAAACACGATTTCATTAAGTGGCAAATTATAAACCACCATCGCACGATTACCTGCATAGGTTAAATCTATTTGCTCTCCGCGCTTTTCTGTACACAAGCTCAACACAGGACCTAAAAACTCATCGGGCACAAGAATAGTCGCCTTAACCATTGGCTCTTCAATGTAGTCTATTTTAGTTGGATCTGGCATATCGGCAGGATTGTGCAAATCAATCAAGGTTCCATCTGTCATATACAACTTATAAGCCACACTTGGTGCTGTGGTAATAAGATCTAAATCAAACTCTCTATCCAATCTTTCTTGCACGATTTCCATATGCAAGAGCCCCAAGAAGCCACATCTAAATCCCAAACCTAAAGCAGCAGATGTTTCTGGTTGGAAAACCAAAGATGAATCGTTTAACTGCAACTTTGCAATAGAATCTCTTAAATTATCATATTCCCCATTATCGATTGGGAACAAGCTACAGAACACAACTGGAATACTAGGCTTAAAACCAGCTAGAGCTTTTTCTGTTGGGCGTCTTTCTTCGGTAATTGTATCACCAACTTTACAATCACTAACGCTCTTCATACCTGCGGTAATAAAGCCCATTTCACCTGGACCAAGCTCATCTACCTCTACCATTTTAGGAGAGAAAACACCAACACGCTCTACTTGATATGTAGATTTATTTGACATCATGCGCACCAAAGTTTTTTTCTTTAGCTTGCCATCTACAATTCTAACCAGAATTATAACCCCTAAATATGAATCGTACCATGAATCAACTAGCAATGCTTTTAATGGCGCAGATGCATCACCTTTAGGAGCAGGAAGACGAGTAACGATAGATTCTAAAACATCTTCTATGCCTAAACCTGTTTTTGCAGATGTTAAAACAGCCTCAGATGTATCGATACCAATCACATCTTCTATTTGTTGTTTAATTCTATCTGGCTCAGCCGATGGCAAATCTATCTTATTTAAGACAGGGACAATCTCATGATTATTATCAATTGCCAAATAAACGTTAGCCAAAGTTTGTGCTTCCACACCCTGTGAAGCATCAACCACCAATAATGAACCCTCGCAAGCAGCCAATGATCGGCTTACTTCATATGAAAAGTCAACGTGACCTGGGGTATCCATTAAATTAAGTTGATACACATCACCATCTTTTGCCTTATAATTAAGGCGCACAGTCTGTGCCTTAATGGTAATACCACGTTCTCTTTCAATATCCATTGAATCAAGAACTTGCTCTTTCATCTCGCGTTTTTCTAAACCACCACAATGCTCAATAAGCCTATCTGCTAGTGTAGATTTGCCGTGGTCAATATGAGCAACAATTGAAAAGTTCCTGATATGAGATAAATCTGTCATTTTTTTCCTTAAAAAGAATATCTGTTTTCCTGATAGGAAGATAATTAAAAAAAAGCGTTTGAGCAATAGTTTCCGTGTGCTTTTATTCATAAAAATATAAAAATTAATCTTTTAATTAGACCTTTGAGTATATCATGAAGCTAATATCTTAAATTTTGAGCGGGAATTTTCGTTATGGGTGCTTTGTTAGCATTAGTTGCAATTATCGGTGGCTTTACGGCTGATAACATTGTTTCATCACCAAGTGGCATTGCTGGAGATATTGATAGCTCGGCTTCAGTATATGTTGAAAATTATGAAATGCCTCCTGAAGAACTTCAAAAAGCATATTATGAATACCCATATTATGAAGATTCTGCAAAAGTGCGCAAGAACAATGTCCGCACCTATTTTGGCCCTAAAGACACCAGAGATTACCCAAAGAAAACAGATAATAAATATTACAGTCGCAACGATTCAAGAGCTGAAGACGATGCTGAACGTGGCTATGCCAGAGGATATTCGGACGAAGATTATGATTATGATGATTATGCCCCAATTAGATATCGAGGCAAAGCTCATTATAAAGAAACCGTAACCAGAGAAGAATATGAGGGTGGACAAAACCCATATGAAGCACGCGAAGATTCATATCCTGTTGTTCATGCATATGTGTGGGAAATTCGCTATGATCCATGGCAGGGCAAACCAATCCCCGACGAAGAAACCCACAGATTTATTAGAAAAATAATATATGATGAAGACAAACAAATACTTAGATTAGTTGGAGATTTTGACCCAAGAGACGGAAGATTGTTATATAGCAAGTAAGCTTTTGGATTATTTTAATTGATTATTTCTGCTATTTTGTGTAGAAATAATTTCGGGTACGGAACAAAGAGGACTTAACATAATGAAATTACAGCCACTACAGGCATTAGAAATTTGGCGCGGGGCAATTGTTGAGAGCGTGAAAAAAGATGACTCCGACTTATCTGCTCGTCAAATGGCTGTATTGTTAACTGTTTATTTTACAGACTCCCCTCATACCGTGCGCGGATTATCCTCTAGCCTTAGCATTTCAAAACCTGCTATAACCAGAGCTTTAGACAGGTTAGAGACCTTTGGGCTTGTTAAAAGAAAACCTGATGACAAAGATAAAAGAAGTGTTCTAATCCAAAGAACAGTTAAAGGCTCAGTATATTTACGTGAATTTGGTGATACTATCGTAGCTGCCGCTCAAAAAATCGTTTAGTCTCTGTATAACTTCATTTGATACATTTATTCATGCAAAACATATGCTTATATGTGCATAAATATCTGCCAATTTAGAATAAACACTTGTCTACAAATCTGTAGCGACACTTCTGCTTTATGGACAAGAACATGTATAATCCACATTAAAATATCGCATATGATTAAATATTGGCTTTAATGATTGGAGCAAATTCAGCCACTACATTTGTGTAAACATCTTTCTTAAATTCAATAATTAGGTTTGGCAGTTGATCTAAATCAAACCATGCCCATTTTCTAAATTCTGGCTCGGCAGTATCAAGATTTATCTCCGCTTCATCGCCAACTAATTTAAACAAAACCCATTTTTGTTTTTGCCCTTTATAATTATCTCTCCAAAACTTACTATTAGGAGGGAAATCATAAAACAACCAATCTTTACTAATTGCAATAAGTTCAACTGATTTTACAGAAGTCTCTTCTTCCAACTCTCTTTTAGCTGCTTTTAAGATGTCTTCACCTTCGTCAATTCCACCTTGAGGCATCTGCCAATGGTCTTCATCTTTCATCTCAACACGCGTCGCCATAAAAGCTTTGCCAGCATTATTTATGAGCATAATTCCAACATTGGGCCTATAGGCATCAGACATTACTCTGTAACCTCAGCTGACACAGGAGCTATCAATATTTTTTTAGCATTAGGGTCTAACGCCTGCTCAGGTGTTGGAACAGAAGGGAATTGTGTCAA
The DNA here is from genome assembly GCA_003252195.1 of Rhodospirillales bacterium. GTDB lineage: Bacteria > Pseudomonadota > Alphaproteobacteria > QKFK01 > SZUA-500 > SZUA-500. The sequence goes on along the minus strand of QKFK01000161.1, from coordinate 4,916 downwards.
CCAAACACTTAGCTCATGAAGGACTATCGGTTGCGGCGTAACAATAATTAAAATACTACCGCTATATTCTGCCAATTGTTCAGCATATGCTAAACGAGCTTTAATAGAAGCAGCAAACAAATCATCTTTTATAACCAAATCAGCTCTTTTACTTGCCAACCCCATGCTTCTGGCTGCTTCGACAGAACCTTCTGTATTACCTTCAACATAAATAAGTCCGTGTTTTGCAATCATCTTCATAATCGGGATTATAAACTCCTCTTTAACCGAAAAGTTATTTTCTGGCGTACTTAAAAATCCGCTATAAGCACCCTTAATAGACATAACAGTCCCTAGCCTTTGGAAGTTTTCAACTGGTGTTAGCAGTGATAACAGCGTATAGCTTCCAGTATCAACATTAGGAAACTCTTTAGGCTCCATTGGCAAATCAAGATACGCTTCATGTCCATGCATACGAGCTTGCTTGATTAAATCCTCAACATTATTTGCATATGGACTAAAAGACAAACCAACTTCTGCAGGCAAAGCCGCAATTGCTGTTTCTGTAGCGAGTTTACTGAAACCCAAATCTTTTACAATCACAGAGATTTTTGAATAAGCTTTAATATGGTTATAAGGCTTAGCATATATCTGCCATGGTTTTTCACCTTTTTCATTTATAACAGGCAAAAATTTACCATCTTTTTCAACATACAAATCTTGTCTTGGATCGACAGGCTCTAGTGGCACTCCATCATCACCCTTCAAAGCTTGATAAGTTGGAATACCTAAAATACCTTTTTCAGGAACTTTAGGGAAAGCTGGCAATTTAGGCTTACCATCTTTTAGCTCAATTTTATTACTAACTTCACCACTTACCGAAGACAACTCTCTAATTTCGCCTTCTTCAATATTTACTAAATTCGATGTTTTTTCTTGCTCTTTACGAGCCTCTTCAATACCTTCTTCACGTAAGGAGAGAATTCTATTTTTTAGCTTATGAGAAAGCTCATCATTATTATCAGGCATAATCGTCTGAATTGCATCAGACCCATCACCTCCCATCGAGCCACCATCTTTACCAGCATAGGTATTACTACCAACTGTATCAAGAATTAAGCCCTCATATTCACCTGCAACAACTTCTCTTTCCCCTGCTTTGGGTAGCTCCATAATAGAACTTGGGATTTGATGGCTAGAAAGCATCATTTTATCAATTGGTGAGAGCTTTTCTTTAGACCCAGAGGAGAAAATCATTGCGATAATTATAGCAAGACCAAGAACAGCTAAAACCCCACCAACAATCATCAGTTTTAATTTGCGAGATTTATCCGAAGAAGCACCAGATAAATCTTCATCAAAATCAGATGCATCTAAACCTTCAGCTTCAGCCTCCTGTTCAGGAGTCAAGCTCTCTTCATCAAGACTAAAGTTCTTCATCTCATCTAGAACCGCATTATCTTCTTCATTAGAAGTTTTAACGGCTTTAGCCGAACCTTTAACAAGTGAAAGTACTTTGTTTTTTATTGCATCTACATCAAATTTCATATTTATTCCCGTTTACTTTGCTGTGCCAATTTTAGCATAAACAGAAATACCTTTAAGCAAATCAATAGCTCTATCAAGTTGATAATCGCCAGTTGGTTTTACTTCAACTGCTTTGTCTTTGTCTTTATCTTTCAAGGTATCGTTAGAAAGAGCATTTACAAACTGAGATTCTTTAATCTCAAAGATTGGTTTAAGTTCTTCAACCTTAGCTGGCTTTACAGTAATATCTGGCTCAATACCAGTTGCTTGAATAGAACGACCAGAAGGTGTGTAATATTTAGCAGTTGTCAAACGCATAGCAACCCCACCTTTAAGCGGAACTATAGTTTGCACAGAGCCTTTTCCGAATGATTTTTCACCCATAATTACAGCTCTTTTGTGATCTTGCAATGCACCAGCAACAATTTCTGATGCAGAAGCACTACCATCATTAATAAGCACCACAACAGGAAGACCGTCTAACATATCGCCAGATGTTGCGCTAAATTTTTGAGTATCTTCTGGATTGCGTGATCTAGTTGATACAATCTCACCTTTTTCAAGGAAGATATCTGAAACATTAATAGCTTGATTTAATAATCCACCTGGGTTGTTTCTTAAATCTAAAACCACGCCCCTAAAATCTTTACCAAACTTCTTCTTAAATGAATTTATAGCAGTTTTTACAGAAGCATCTGTATCATCACTGAATGAAGAAATTCTGATATAACCAATACCGTCTTTTTTGTCATCAGATTTTACGGTTCTAATTTTAATAACATCACGCTTAATAGTTACATTAAAAGGAGGTTTACCTTCGCGGCGTACAGTTACCACAATCTTAGTACCTGGCTTGCCCTTCATTTTATCAACGGCTTCATTGAGGCTCATGCCAATAACTTGTTCGCCATCTAATGAGATAATATAATCGTTAGGTTTTAAACCAGCTCTAAAAGCAGGAGTATCATCTAATGGAGAAACAACCTTAACCAAACCGTTTTCCATAGTAACTTCAATACCCAAACCACCAAACTTACCTGTTGTTTGTTCGGTCATAGCTTTAAAATCTTCTTTATTGAGGAATGATGAGTGAGGGTCAAGAGATGTTAGCATACCATTGATTGCATATTCGATTAATTTATCATCAGGTACTTCTTCAACATAGCCAACGCGAACTCTTTCAAAAACATCAGAAAAGCGACTAAGTAGCTGATATGTATCAACCTGTTCTGCCTTAGTTGTAGCATCTTTGGGCTTAGCCTCAGCACTAACAGTTGAGAAAGCTACAGAAAACGCCATCATAGCAAATATAAATTTCTTTAAAAACATCATCAGCCTACCTTATTACCTTTTTTAGCTAACCAAGGCTCCGGATTAACCGGTTGCCCATCTCGCCTCAACTCTATATAGAGCATCGGATTTTTTTCTGAACCACTCATGCTTCCAACAGGTTCACCTGCAAAAAGAGATTGCCCAACTGTTGCATCTATCTTATTCATGCCTGCAAGCAATGTATGATACCCATCACCATGGCCAATAATCAGCAACTGCCCATAACCTCTAAAAGGTCCTGCAAAAAGAACCGTTCCATCATAAGGAGCTGTCACTTGAGCGTTAGTTCTGGTTTGTAGTGTAATACCTTTAGCATGAGAACCCAAAGAGTTTTTTTCACCGTATCTAGTAACTATACTTCCCCTAACAGGATACGGGATTGCACCCATTGCTTTTTTAAAGCTATTCTTAGGCTTTCTAGAAGCTTCTATATCCTTATATTTGTCTTGAATTATAGCGGCTAATTTCTGCCCCTTAGCTATAGCTTCTTTGTGAGCTTTTTCTTTTGCTATACGAATTTTCTCTAGGCGTTCTGCTTCTTGCCTTTTGCGTTCTTCTTCCAATTTTTGCAACAAATCTCTAATATCTTTTGCCTGCCCTGCAAGCGCAGTCGCCCTTTTCCCAGCTTCAACGCTTTGTTCTTCGAATCTTTTTTGCAAAACCGATTTCTGTGCGAATAATTCTTTTAATTTTAGATGTTTATTTTTAAGACGCGCTCTATTATCTGCGATTCTTTTATATTCCGAATCCACTTTTCTTTTAATTGAATTTATTTGTTGCAAATCATTGCGCAAATAAGTTGCCGATTGCTCAATCTGAGGCACCGCTTCTCTTAGCAAAATAGCACTTCTAACCGTGTCAACTGGGGTTGTTGGCTGAACAATAATTGCCTCGGTCGGTCTCCACGCAAGATTTTGCAAGGCAGATAAAACCTCTGTCATTTGCACATGCCTAGTACCTAATTGATCTTCGAGTTTCTTTTGTTGACCTCTTAGATCATTAACACGCTCTTCAATCTTAGAAATATTATCTTCGTAATCTTGAATAGATGAGGCCACTTCCACCATTTCTTCTCGAGTAGAAACAACTTCCTTACTTAAATTTTCGGCCTTTTTCTTTAAGCGGGCTTGCTCATCATTTTCTATCTCTATTTGCTTTTCTACTCTCTCTAAATCTTCTGATGAAGGAGGAGCTGCAATTGATGATTTAAACATAGAAAAACCGTCAGTTGAATAATGCCTCTCTCCAATTTTACTAAACGCAACGAAGAAAAACACAGTCACAAATAATGCAACTTTACCAACTGACGGCTTCACTTATAATTACCCTTTTACTAGAAGTGACTTACCTGTCATATCTTTAGGTTGTTCCATACCCAATAGCTCTAACAATGTTGGGGCAACATCAGCCAAACAACCATCATTAATAGCATTAACTCCCTCTGGACCATTAACCAAAATAGCATTAACTTTACCAACTGTATGAGCTGTGTAAGCTTCGCCAGATTCTGGATCAACCATCATTTCGCAGTTACCATGGTCGGCAGTTAAAATCATAGTACCATTAACTTTTTTCAAAGCTTCTTCTACTCTGCCCAAGCATTTATCTACAGCTTCAACAGCTGCAACAGCCGCCTTCATAATACCTGTGTGACCAACCATATCGCCATTTGCAAAGTTACAGATGATAACGTCAAAACGTTCATCTTCAATTGCTTTAACCAAATTGTCTGTTACTTCATAAGCTGACATTTCTGGTTGCATGTCATAAGTTGCAACTTTAGGACTAGGAATAAGAATTCTTTCTTCACCAGCAAACACTTGCTCTTCACCACCATTAAAGAAGAATGTTACGTGAGCGTATTTTTCAGTCTCAGCAATTCTGAGCTGAGTTAAACCAGCTTTAGAAACAACTTCACCGAGAATGTTGGTGAGAACTTGTGGGGGGAACATAGTCTCCATAAATGAATTATGTTCTTTTGAATATTCCGTCATACCAACACAAGCTGAGAACTCAACTTGTTTTTTGCGAGCAAAACCATCAAAAGATTTTTGAGCTAATGCAAGCAAGATTTCTCT
>QKFK01000237.1 GCA_003252195.1 Rhodospirillales bacterium | reverse complement strand
GGCTAATTTTGCCTTATTATTTAATGATTTTAATTTCCTGTTATTTTTAATATAAGAAACGTAATTCTCATTAGTCCTATAATCTTTGTCTTTGATATGATAAATATTTTTCTGTAATGCTTTCAGCTTTTGCGCATTTTTATCATTAAGCCTTATATATTTGTCAGAGAACAAAAACTCTCTATTTTGGGTAAAGTAAGAACCTTTACCATCAACTGATTTAAGCACCTTATTTAACACATCATCTTCATTAAAGAATATTGGCTCATTAGAAGCAAAAGCACTTGCATTAGTAAGATATGGCTCATAGTAACAATCATTTAAAATACGATTACGAGGAGATTCTTTAGAATTAGTGGTCAAAAATGTCTCAACACCAATAGACATTGCATCATCGTTGCTTTTACCATCTGTATAGATAGCCTTTTCCATAGCAATACGAGTTGATTTTCTATAAGAAGATGTATCAAAGACCGTCTTATCAATGTTACTGCCTTTTTGGCGTACTATCTCATTCCAAATCAAAGCCTCATAGGCAACTGCATCAGCTTCTTCAAATGTCATTTTAGCTATGGTATTAAATGGCAACGCATAATTACCGTTAATTTCTTGGTTAGCATGCCTACCCTCATGAATAATCGTATTAATTAATGTATCGTCTTTATAGTTCTTATTTAAGATAATTACCTTTAATCCTGGAAAATGCGTTCCTGCAATATCTTTTCCGCAATGGTTACTAAAGCCTATAACATATCCGTCTTCGTACAAATTATTTAATAAATTTTTACCAGCATCATTCTGAGCAATGGCAGTTGTTATATATTTTAGGCGTTTAGTTTCTTCAGCGCTACGCACTATCCTGTCTTTTAATGATATATAATCAATATAGCCATATTTAGCCTCTGGCCTAAATGGATCAGAATTTAACACACGAACATTTACATCTGTGCTATTCGATTGTTTTGAAACCTTTAGATGAGACAACGGATCAATCGGGAAAGTTCCATCATCTTTCACCGATACAAGGTCAGTTTCAATTAAATTTACTTTTGTCTTGCTATCCATATATTTTCAATAAATATCGTAGCGACAAGCTACATCAATCCCCTATTACTGATTAAAATCAGCCCCTGAAAATATAATATATTTTTTGTCTATTTATGTCAATCAGAGTATTAGATATTAACAATCACTAGTATATTAACTAACCGCGCTTAGTTTTTTGCGATTTAAAAGAGTTAATATGCGAGAAGTAATGTTTTTAGCATCCAGCCTTGCCATTTCATATTGCCTATCCATTGAGGCTTGCTCAATAAATGGATCTTCAATATTAAAACATCTAACCTTAAGCTTACCGCTATCTAAATAGGCATTATCTGACAAATATTGCATTACAGAAGCCCCAAAGCCACATTTAACACCCTCTTCTATCACAACTAAATATTCGTGATTTTTTGCAAGTTCATCAATTAAAGCGGTATCAATCGGTGCAATAAATCTAGCATCTACAACAGTCAGCTTCACACCATGTTCTAACAACTCATTTGCAGAGGTTAAAACTGCTGGCAATCTAGCCCCTAGGTTAAGAACTGCAATTTTACTACCTTCAGAGATAATTTTACCTTTTCCGATTTCTATAATTCTACCTTGAATTAAATTATCAGTTAAACCAGAACCTTTAGGGTAGCGGAGCATACTTGGACCATCATTATAAGAAGCTGCCGTTGCAACCATATCTGCTAATTCTTGTTGTGAAGATGGTGCCATAGCAACCAAATTAGGCAAATTTGCAGTTAAAGCTATGTCAAAAACGCCATGGTGAGTTGCGCCATCATTACCAACAAAACCACCTCTATCTATAGCAAATCTAACTGGCAAGTTTTGCAACACCACATCGTGCAATAATTGGTCATAAGCACGTTGTAAAAAGCTTGAATACATAGCAACAAAAGGTTTAACACCATCTGCTGCTAACCCAGCTGCAAAAGTAATTGCATGCTGTTCTGCAATACCGACATCGAACATTCTGGTTGGAAATTCTTTTGCGAATTTATCTAACCCAGTACCAGATGGCATTGCTGCTGTAATAGCAACAATTGCATCATCTTTTTTGGCTTCATCAATCAAGCATTGTGAAAATGTTGATGTATAAGTTATATTAGCATCACTATCAGTTACAATCTCACCACTTTCAACATCAAAACGCCCTACTCCATGATATTTTGATGGTTGCTCTTCAGCAGGTTTGTACCCTTTGCCTTTTTGAGTTACCACATGCAACAAAATTGGACGAGCATCTTCAAAATCTTTAATATTTCCTAAGATAGTGGTTAAATCATCTAGGTTATGACCATCAACAGGACCGACATAATAAAAGCCTAATTCCTCAAACAATCCTCCACTACCAGCAACTAATGTTCTGGCATATTCCTCAGCTTTTTTTGCGGTTCTTTCTACTGCTTTAGGAAATTTCGAGGCAACGCCCATAGCCATTTGACGCAATGTCATATATGGGCGAGAAGATATAAGTCTGGTTAAATATGAACTCAAAGCACCCACTGGTGGAGCAATTGACATATCATTATCATTTAAAATTACTACTAACCTAGAGTTTTGCGAGCCAGCATTATTCATCGCCTCAAACGCCATTCCCGCACTCATAGAGCCATCACCAATCACACATATAACATGATTGTCTTTACACTGTAAATCACGAGCAACTGCCATACCAAGACCAGCAGAAATAGATGTTGAGCTATGTCCCGCACCAAATGGGTCGTACTTACTCTCACTACGTTTTGTAAAACCAGAAATACCATCTTCCTGTCTTACCTTCTCTATTTCTTTTTTACGACCAGTTAAAATCTTATGAGGGTAGCATTGGTGACCAACATCCCAGATTAATTTATCATTTGGGGTGTCAAACACATGGTGAATAGCAATAGAAAGTTCAACCACACCAAGACCAGCACCTAAATGTCCGCCAGTTTTAGAGACAGAAGATATAATTTTTTCTCTCACTTCTTCTGCTAAAAATTTTAGCTCATCTATGGTTAGTTTTTTTAAATCATTAGGGCTATCTACATGCTCTAAAATAGATTGGGTTGACACAACCTCAGCTTTATCTACCATGATAATGGTACCTCACTATGATTTGCGTATTAAAATATAATTTGCTACTTGCTTAAGTAGTTCAGCTCTTTTGCCAAAGATGTCAAGAGTTTGATTTGCTCTTTCTACTAGCTCTTTAGCCCTAGCTTTAGCCTCATCTAGACCAAGCAAAGAAACAAACGTAACCTTGCCTGCCTCTTCATCTTTTCTAAGTGCTTTTCCAACTAAATTGGCATCACCTTCGACGTCTAGAATATCATCAGTTATCTGAAATGCCAAGCCAATATCTTTTGAGTAAGAAACCAATGCTTCTTTCTCATCATCGCTAGCTTTACCAATAATTGCTCCAGCCTCACATGCATAACGAATTAGGCAACCTGTTTTCATATCTTGAAGCCTTGATATTGTAGTTAAATCAATATCAGGTTTATCGCCTGCAGTTAAATCAAGCATTTGCCCACTAACCATTCCTCTAAATCCACCAGAAGCTATTGCAAGTTCTTTAACTAGCTCACATCTAACTTTTGCATCTGGAGATGTTTTTTCATCTGCTAGAACTTCGAACGCATATGTTAAAAGTGAATCTCCTGCTAATATTGCAGTTGCTTCATCAAAAGCCTTATGATTTGTTGGGCGACCACGACGCATATCATCATCATCCATTGCAGGTAAATCATCATGGATTAAAGAATAGCAATGTATCATCTCTAATGCGGAGGCTATTCTTAAAGAATATTTATCATCAACATCAAACAATCTTGCAGAATTTAATACTAAAAATGGTCTTAATCTTTTACCACCACCTAATGCAGAATAACGCATTGCTTCAATTACTCTTGCTTCAGGCAAATTAGTAAGTGGCATTAGCTCATCTAATGTCACTTCAATTTTACTAGCGACATCTTGCATCGCAATTTTTAAATTTTCCAAGACAGCCTCGTTTATTTAATTTTCTACATCTAGAGGAGTAGCGCTCAATTCTCCTTGAGGATTAATCTCTAGCTTTTCTATCTTTGTTTGAGCTTCTTTAAGCTTCTCTTCACAATGTTTTTTTAATTCCACACCACGTTCATATGCGGTAACGGCATCATCAAGCTTTATTCTGCCACCTTCAAGCTCTCTTACAATTTGCTCAAGCTCAGTCATTGCTTCTTCAAAACTCAAATCTTTAACTGCTGTTTTTTCCATAACAACTCCTAATTATAATTCGAATCTCAATATAATAATTCATACCCAAAATAGCAAACATTCTCTGCAAATGAATAATATACAATTTTATACATAATTAAACAAATTTACGGTTGCTAAATTAGTATATTTAATCTATTTAATGTATTCCGCATCGGGTTATAATAAAAAAAACTATAAAGGTACGACTATGAAAAATAACAACATTAATCCAGAGAACTTATTCAATCACTCAAAAAGAGCGGGAAAATTATTAAAAGCTATGGGAAACGAGCGTAGATTTCTCATTCTTTGTCATCTTCTTGATGGAGAAGTATGCGTTGGCGAATTAGAGAAAAAAGTAGATCTTCGTCAATCTGCATTATCACAACACCTCGCAAAATTAAGAGATGCTGGTCTTGTTGAAACAAGACGTGAAGCACAATCAATCTACTACTCAATCAAAGGTGAAGAAGTAGAACAAGTTATGGAAGCTGTTAACAAAATTTACGGTTAATCATAAACTTATAAAAAACCACCTTAAATTAATTTTAAGGTGGTTTTTTATTGCCTAAATTACAACAAATTAGTTCATCTTAAACAAGCCAATTTGCTGTTCCATATTACCAGAAAGCATAACCAATGACTGCACACTAACATTAACCTGTTGCATGCTTGATGTTTGCTCTTCGGTAATAGCAGAAATTTCTTGTGCCTGAGTTGCTGTTTGTTCGGTTATTGCAGAAGCAGCATTCATAGTATTCACGGCCTCCTCTGCCTCATAGCTCAAACGATTGGCAAGATCAGAAACTATCCCAGTTGTATTAGTAACCTCATCCATAGATGATAAAATTCTATTCAATGCATCACCAACTTGCTCAATACTCTGAACACCAGCATCAATCTCCTTAGCCTCACCTTCCATTTCCAAAGTAACTTCATTTGTTTTGTTCTGAATTTCTTTAATCATGTCAGTGATTTTATCAGTAGCTCCAGCAGATTGCATTGCAAGCTTTTTAACTTCATCAGCCACAACGGCAAAACCCTTACCATGAGCACCAGCTCTAGCAGCTTCAATTGTAGCATTTAGGGCTAACAAATTAGTTTGTTCTGCAATATCTTTAATCAAATCAACAATCTGACCAATCTCAGATCCTAATTGCCCCAAACTGTTCACAGTAGAAGATGTATTAATTGCAGTAGCCTTAATTTTTCTAATCTGCTCAATAGCAGCCTTTGCTTCATCATAACCACCAACCACGTGAGACCTTGCCACATCAACCATATTAACTACATCACTAATATCAGTAAGAATCTCTTTTACTGAACCACTAACATGTGTGATTTTATCGACACTAGACATAATGTTTTTTGATTGTGCCTCAGATGCTTGTGCCAACTGCCCTACACTAACAGCAACTTGCTCAGCGCCTTTTGATGTTTCATCTGCTGAGTTCCTAACCAATATAGTACTAGAAGACATTTCATCAATAGAACCTGCAACACCGCTAACCATATCTCTAATCTTAGAAACTGTTTTGTTAAGCGCATCTGCCAAATCAACCATTTCATCTTTTGTTTCTACACCAATAATAACACTCAAATCACCTTCAGCAATCTTATTAGCTTGTTTTATAATATCATTTAATGTTTCAGAAACAGATATATAAAATCCCATAAAGAAATAACCAATTACTACCATTGCCAATAATGTAAAGGCGATAGAGATTGGAACCTGAACCACGTATTTATTAACCCTGATATCAACAAGTTCATATAGTTTAGTTGCATCTATATCATATAATGCCATATTGTTATTTAATGCATCATTACACATTTTATTGAAGGAAATAAAATCTGTGTTTCTTCCTTCAATAATACCATCTAATGCCTCTAATAAAGATTTGTTGGTTTGATATGCCAAATTAAACGGAGCATCTAAATCAACCTGCGTACTATCGTTAAATCCATAAATGACATCTAACCCAGATTTTATCTGCTCATTGATTTCATCAATCAATGTTGCTTGAACAATTAAATTCTTATTTGATGATGTAACACCTGACAAATATTTTGCGGCCTCGATCTGTACCTGACTAATTTTTTCTAACAAATTAGGCAACTTCAAACTATATGCATCCATTAAATAATAAGTATCCAAGTCAGGATCTAAAACAAGATTAGATGTATCATTAATGTGGCTAATTAATGCAATTATCTTATCTACAGCAGGAGTAAGATTAGATTTATCTTTAAGTAAATCCTTTATTTCCACCCATCCATTCTCAACAGATAATTCTTTATTTAATTTTGCGTCAATATTATCTACATCTTTAATTCTATTATCCACATCAGAAACATGTAGCTTGAATACATCTGAATATCTTTGTTTTTGCACATCAAACAATAATTTTCTTAGCGGATTAATATACTCTACACCAAGGTTTTCTTTAGCATTAAAACTAATTTGTGAATGCAAATTGCTTATCAAAAGATACATAATACCTACAGCTAAAATAACAATAGACATGCTCATTAATGCAAATTTCTGAGCATATTTACGGTTATTCATAATATTTGTAGCATGTTTAAATAGATTTTTCATATATTCCCCAACTATAGTTCTTTTTATACAACATAAATATTTACATTTAGCGATAATAGTACTTAGGAATATATAATCAATATATTTATATATTATGATATTTCTGAAAATAGTTATTCACAACCAACTACCACAGGATAAGATATTGATTTTTCAGTTATATTTACAGAAAAATCACCGAAATCTTGCTTTATATAATGAGACACACCATTAACATCCATATCTGTAAATATCTCATAGTCAGGAAGTTCTTTTTTAGAGCCATATGTAAAGAAAGACATATTAACTGGATACATATTCTTACCCATAATATCTTTTGCTTTAGATATAATTACTGAGTTTTTATATAAAGATGAAAAAGAAGAACCATCAAAGTAATTCATAGATATAAAAGTTGATTTATCATCAATGGCTTTAATTATATTTTTTAACTGAGATATTGGAAAAACAACATCGTCAGGTAACTCTACTGCAAGCTTAGAAGGTAGCGTAAAGTTCGCAACTTTTTTTACTTTGTCTGCCACCCCAGCAAAAGCTACTCTAGCACCCTCTTCTTTAACATTGCTCACTGAAAAACTAAATTTTTCACCTTTATCATCTTCAATGCCTGATATATTCCAATTTATATGTTTTTCTTCACCGCCTTTTGTAATAACAAGCATGTTTATTTTGCTATTAAAATGCCATTTATCACATTTTTTTACTTGGGCATAATTCATAGATCCAGAAACATTAACAACCCCACTCCCCCTTGAAACACTAGCTAGAGAGATATCATAAATTGCATCATATGAATTTAACTCAGACGCGCATACATTTGCAGATAGCAACATAGAAAAAGCAGTAAAACTTAATATCAATAACAGTTTCATAACAGACCTCAAAACTTAATTAGTCTGAAGCTAGCACACTTAAAGCCGCATAACAAATTAATAAATTTTTAACAATTGGCACGATTTATGCTTAGTTAGTTATACAAACTACAAGGAGGGATAAACTATGGTAAAATCTATTATCCAAAAGCTCTTATCTCAAAGCAGAGCAGAAAGCAGCGCAATCAGCGTAGTTTTATTACCGCAACGAGATGATTATCCCGATATTACCAACATGTCACCTAAAGAATTAGCAGACTTTGGTTATGAGCTTTACTTATGCGGAACAATATCGCTCTCAGAATTAGAGTTAATGACATCTTGCCTACATTTAGATAATGATGAAGGCGAAGATACAATACGTTTTTCTCATAAATGGTTATATCCATTAAGAAAGAGAAACATCGCCAATGAATGGCATACGCATATAGAAATAATGCGTAAATATTTAAATCCAAACAATGAACTATTAAAAATGGGTGAAAAAATCATCACTCTAATCAGCGCACTTCAAACTCATAATACTCCCAGAAGCGCATAATAGAGGCATTGTAAAAAATAAACCCCGAAAGAACTTCGGGGTTTATTATCATTATTATCTTTATTATTTTTCTATCTTAGCAACATTAATGCTTAATTCATTAAGCTGTTTTTCAGTTACTTCAGAAGGAGCATTCATCATAACGTCTTCTGCTTTACCATTCATTGGGAACAAAATAACTTCCCTAATGCTTGGCTCATCAGCAAGAAGCATAACGATACGATCAATACCTGGGGCTGAACCACCGTGAGGAGGTGCGCCATATTTGAATGCATTGAGCATGCCACCAAATTTCTTTTCGACAACCTCTGGACCATAACCAGCAATCTCAAATGCTTTATACATAATATCTGGTCTATGGTTACGAATAGCGCCTGAAGATAACTCAATACCGTTACATACAATGTCATATTGATATGCAAGGATATCAAGAGGATCTTTATTAAGAAGAGCATCCATTCCGCCTTGAGGCATAGAAAATGGGTTGTGGCTGAAAGTGGTTTGTCCAGTTTCTTCATCTTCTTCAAACATTGGGAAGTCAACAATCCAACAGAATTTGAATGCATTTTCTTCAATTAAACCAAGCTCTGTTCCAACCTTTGTGCGGATAGAACCAGAGAATGGCTCAACCTTCTTTTTCTCACCACAAAGGAATAGCACAGCATCACCGTCTGACAAACCAAGCTCTGACTTAACTTTAGCAGTTAATTCTTCGCCCAAATTTTTGGCAATACCTTTAGCGCCTTCTGCTGAATAAGCAATATAAGCAACGCTACCTAAACCAGCAGTTTTAGCACTATCACTAATTTTATCAAACCAACTTCTAGCTTTTGTGCCTGCTGTAGGAGCTGGAATAGCTCTAACAACTTTACCCTCATCTGCAGCATTAGCAAATAATGTAAACTCACACCCTTTAAACATCTCTGTAAGGTCAGAAATAACGATTGGGTTACGTAAGTCTGGTTTATCACAACCATATTTAGCCATTGATTCACGATATGGAATTTGCACAAATGGACCAGGATAAACCTTACGGTTACCAGCAAATTCATTAAACACACCTTCAAGAACAGGCTCAATAGCGTTAAATACGTCTTCTTGAGTTACATAAGACATTTCAAAATCGAGCTGATAGAATTCACCAGGTGAACGGTCTGCACGGCTATCCTCGTCTCTAAAACAAGGAGCAATTTGGAAATATCTATCAAAGCCAGATACCATCAACAATTGTTTAAATTGTTGTGGAGCCTGTGGCAAAGCATAAAATTTACCAGGGTGCAAACGACTAGGAACCAAAAAGTCTCTAGCTCCCTCAGGGCTTGACGCTGTTAAAATAGGTGTTTGATACTCAACAAAGCCTTGAGCAACCATTCTGTTTCTTAGTGATGTAATCACTTTTGAACGAAGCAACATATTTGCGTGAACTTTTTCACGGCGCAAATCCAAAAAACGATACTTTAAGCGCAAATCCTCTGGAGGAATTTCAGTTCCTGCAACTTGTATTGGCAAAATATCTGCTTCTGATTGAACTTCAACTGACTTAACAGCAACCTCAATCTCGCCTGTTGACATATCTTTATTAACAGAGCCACCACGAAGAATAACTTCTCCATCAATAGTTACAACGCTTTCTACACGAATTTTTTCTAGAATATTAAAGCTATTATTATCATTATTATCAGAATTAATCACACACTGAGTTACGCCATAGTGATCTCTTAAATCAACAAAGAGTAAATTACCATGGTTCCTTTTTCTAAATACCCAACCAGAAAGTCTAACAGACTTACCAGCATCTTCCTTTCTTAACTGACCACAAGTATGTGTACGATACGAATGCATAATATTCCTCTAAAATTAAAATTATGGTTTTTTAAGCACCATAGCTTGCTTCCAAACTTTTACGAAGTCAGCTAAGGCCTTAAACTTTAAGATAACCGTCTTGGTGAACAATTCATCATCTCCAGTTACCATATCTAGGTACTCAACAACTTCTTTAAAGACGTCTTTAAGGAAAACGTTGTTACCCAATAGCTCTCCAGTTTGTTCTTCACCAAATTGGTGGTAAAAACCTTTGATTACTATCTCTTGTCTCTCAATTGGCATTCTGTCAATTATGCTAAATAATCCTTCATTAACATAAGCCAAAGAAGAGCCTATACTTCTTAATAAACGCTTTTTAGCGTTTCTAACATAATTTATATATCTCTCATCACGTGCAAAAAATTGCCAAATATTATCCTCACCAATAATTTCCATAAAGAATTTTATTTCTTCTGCCTTGCACATTGTAACACCATTAATAGCACCAGCATGTGAGCGCAACATAACAGAAAATTTATCCCCCAATGCATCGCGTGCAGACGTAATGTTTCTTACGTCAATTTTTCCAATCTCTTCAATGCTCTTTCTATCTCTGAGCTCTAACAAATCCTCACGCAAGGCTCTTATATGTAGCTCGGGCAAATAAACGTTATACGCCATTAACAATGGTAACTGCCAACTAAAGGCAAGATATGGACTTAACAACTGTAATTTAGCGTCATCTTTACTAGCCATCATAATCTTTTTAGCAGATGTAAAAACTAACATCTGACAAACCTGAGCAAAAGAAATACCAAAATGGAGCACTTCTTTATCATCGGCTACTGGCAAACCACTTGCATCAATCATAATAGCAGATACAACTGGGCGGTTTTTATCAATTAAATCTATAAACGCATGTAACTTATCAGGATTAGAAATAATTTCTGAATATTCCAATGCGCTATCAACGATTTTATTCTCTTTGAATCTAGAAAGGATATTTTTGAGCATATCTACAATCTTTTGACGCTGTTCAGCATCAAGTTCGACTCTCTTGGGAATATCTATGTTTGGCACAACCAAATCTCCACTTTAAATAAATTTTCAGACATCAAACTGTGTAAAAAAATCAAATACCCATCGTTTATATACGATATCTCGTTTCAAACAAAATAATTTATTTATTTTTCACATTTAATTGATAAGATTTTCTTGTTTTATATAGAACTAGGATTTTTATTAATGACGTTGATATCAAAAACTGATGAGCTAGTAGATTTTTGCAGAAAGCTCGAAAATGAAGAATTTATAACTGTTGATTTAGAATTTATAAGAGAGAAAACATATTGGGCCAAGCTGTGCTTAATACAAATAGCGGGCGAACATATTAATGCATGTATAGATGCAATTTCGCCAGATATATCTCTTGAACCTTTTTTTGATTTAATGCAGA
The DNA here is from genome assembly GCA_003252195.1 of Rhodospirillales bacterium. GTDB lineage: Bacteria > Pseudomonadota > Alphaproteobacteria > QKFK01 > SZUA-500 > SZUA-500. The sequence continues at coordinate 7,124 of QKFK01000237.1, read as the reverse complement.
ACGAACGAATCCTTAAAGTTTTTCATGCAGGAAGCCAAGATTTAGAAATCATATATTGCTTATCTAGCAAGATCCCAACACCAATATTTGACACTCAAATTGCAGCTATGGTTTGTGGATACGGAGAATCAGTTGGCTACCAAACTTTAGTACATGAAATACTAAAAATTGATATAGATAAATCAATGCGTTTCTCAGACTGGAGCACCCGCCCTCTTAACAAAAAACAAATTGATTACGCCCTATCTGATGTAACTCACTTAAGAGAAATATATAAAACACTAGATTCATCTTTAAAAAGCAACAATAGAGAAAATTGGCTTAAAGAAGAACTAGAGCATTTATGCAACCCAGAGACATACACCCCTCATCCTTATGAAGAATGGAGAAAACTAAAACACCGTTCTTCTAACCGCAAGTTCCTAACTATTTTAAGAGAAGTAACGGCATGGCGTGAAAACGAGGCAATTAAAAGCGATAGACCTCGCCGCAGAGTTATGAAAGACGAATGTTTGCTTGACATTGCAGCCAATGCTCCACGCTCACCTAAAGAGCTTGAAAGAACACGTAGCATATCTGCGGACATGGCTCGTGGCCGCTACGGCAAAGAACTACTTGAAGCGGTTGAAAAAGCTCTAAATCTTTCTAAAGATGAGTGGGTAAACCCAATTAAGCCAGTGACAGTCCCAAAAGGCAAAAGTGCATTAGTGGATATTTTAAGATTATTGCTTAAAATACAATCAGATAACAATAATGTTGCGCAAAAACTCATTGGCAGTAACGATGATTTAGTACAAATAATTTTGGATCCAGAAAACACCCAATGCTCCCTTTTAAAAGGCTGGAGACATGATATTTTTGGTCAATATGCACTAAAATTTATTGCGGGTGAATCTGCTTTTATATTTAATCCAGAAACAAGAAGAACAGAGATTGTAGATTACAAAAAATCTTAAAATAGCTGTTGTTCAACATTTTTTATGCATCGAATCGATACATTTTTTGTATGTTTGCAATATTATTATAACTATTGCAACAGCAATAATTGCTATTTAAGCAATATATGCCTTTTAAATAACAATTAAGACACCAGAAAAACAATTAGGAAATATTGTTTATAACTTGTTTAATTAGCGGGATTGTAATCCTTCTTTTTTCTGATAGAGATAAATTATCAGCCTCAGCTACTATTTTTTTAGCAAATGAGAACGAACGCTCTCCATGAGAAATAAGATATTCCACAACATCTTTGCCCACCAATATTTGACGGTCTGAAAAATGCTTAACCAAGACTGATGCAAATAAATTATCATCCGGCTCGTTTAAGGCAACTCCGAATACAGAGCGCAAACGAGAACGCAAATCTGGTAACTTAACATCCCATCTAGATGGCGGAACTCGACAGGTTAGCAACAAAGTTCCTTTTTCTTCTTTAAGCAAGTTATATAAATGAAATAGAGCCTCTTCATTTACTCCCCTATCACCATTTTCTAGTATTATACACTTATGTGCATCAACTAGCTCTGCAACATTATCGAGCTTAAGATCTTCAGGAGAGATTACTTTTACATTGGTGTTATTATCTTGATATTCAACCATTAGAGAGAACACATGCGCGAGGTGTGTTTTACCACAACCTTCTGGCCCATATATAGCAAGAGCAAAATTATCCCACTCAGGCCATTTATCCAACCATAAAACGGCCTCTTCATTACTTGGATTAACAATAAAATCCTCATAACCAAACGCTGGCCTATGTTCAAAAATCAATGGAAGTTGTTTTGCCATTATTAATTCTTTTGCTTCTTGAGTTTAGGTTTATCATCACCAAGATAAAACTCACTCTTAAGATACTCACCAATTGCAAATCGTACTAAAACACCAATAACAGCAGCTACTGGCACAGCAATCATAATACCCAAAAACCCTAATAGCACACCACCAGCTAGCAAAGCAAACATAACCCAAACTGGATGTAGCCCGACCTTTTCTCCAACTAACTTTGGCGTTAAAAAATTACCTTCTAAGAATTGACCAATAGCAAAAACAACTGCAACAGCAATGATTGGAGCTGGAGTTGTAAATTGAGCCAAGGCGATTGCCATACTTACTAAGAACCCAGTAACACAGCCAACATATGGAATAAAAGAGATTAAACCAGAAATCAAGCCAACAACAAATCCCATTTCCAAGCCAACCACACTAAGACCGATTGCATAAACGAGACCTAAGACGATACAAACTGTAGATTGGCCTCTTAGAAATCCTGCAATTGTTGTATTTATTTCTTTTAGCAACTTACGAATTGTCTTTACTTCATTGCGTGGAATAAGTTCATCAATCTTAGCAACCATTTTATCCCAATCTCTAAGCATGTAAAACGCAACAACAGGCGTGATAACTAGCAATGATAAAATACTAAAGAAAGCTACACTACCACTTACTAAACCACCCAATATTTTTCCAACCCATTTAACAATCTGACCAGAATACTGGGTAGCATTATCAAGTAGTCCATCAATTTTTGATGAAGCTACATGTTGCTTGGCAAACTCTATTATACAGCTAGCTTTTTCTTGGAAGGACGCCACGTATTTAGGAAGATTATTCATAAATGAAACAATCTGACCTTGAAGCATTGGTACAGCAAAGGCCATCACTAATAAAAACAGTAAAGCTAATGAGGATAAAATAATAACAACAGATACTGTTCTAGAAATCTTAAGTTTTTCAAGTCTATCTGCCACAGGATCTAGAAAATAAGCAAGCACCATACCAGCTACGAATGGCATCATTACCGAACGCAACGAATTTAATATCACGGCAAGCACTATTATTGACAGTGCAAAATAAACTAGCTTTAACAAAGCCCCTTCGTGTGCTTTATGCATAAACTTATTGCTCCAAATTAGTTTTTCTCTATAACCCAATATCCACTAGTTTGATGTAAAGACATACCTTTTTCGGCAAAATTATTTTTAATCATTCTTAATGAACCAGAAAAAGATATCTTCACTTGAACTAAATCACGCTTCATAGCCTGCAAATAAACTCCACTTACAAGTGAAATATCTTCAAGCTTAGATTTTAGTTTAAGCCAATCTTGCAAACCTTCAATCGGAGAAACTATAATAATTTCTGAGATTTCATTATATTGAACAACTTGGCTCTCTTTCCATAATTCTTCAATTTCCACCCCTGTTCTAACAACCGCATTATAAAGATCATTAGTATCTGTTGAGAATGATGTGTATGTATAATCCTCTAGCTTAGAAAGATTAATTCCTCTAACCACCACTTCAACTTTTTCATCAGAGAGTGTTGCTTTAGCGATATACACTTCATTAACTCCGTATATCTGGGCTATTTTAGTTAGTTCTGAAGCACCAGCTTCTGCAACATCTGTAGATTTTAGAGCGTTCATATCAGAAACATCTGCCATAGGTATAGCAACAGGAACAAGCTTATTATCTGGAGGATTTTGTTGCCAAGCTTTAAGCCATGGATTTTGCTCTTCCCATAACAAAGGCCTTGCACCTTTTGCTTTATAATACACAGGAATAATTAAAACAGAATCCTTGACGTGCTTAGTAAATGGAATGGAATTCTTTTTAAGAAGAGTTTCAACACTAGAAGAATCAACAAGTATATTTATATCAGCAATGTAGCGCACTCCAGAACTCTTTTCAGAATTAACAACTAGCTCTTTAGTATATGCGCTAATGTCATCTGGTGATATTTCAGGAACTTTTTCTGCATCATATTTTAATGTTATTCTAGATATAGCTCTATGAACAGCCTCTTCTTTCGCCATATCAAAGGCTTTATTACGAGCTATAGCAGCTGTTTCGTCAGTAACATCAACATGTATATTATTAATCAAATACAAATCATCACTATCAGATTTTGCCTGTAAAGGCATCGCCACCAAAACAGATAAAACATAAATTACTGGTAATAAAAAAATCTTCTTCATAAATCTTCTCTATAACAAACTACAGCCACCAAGACTATAATCTTTTATTGATATATCTGCAAACAAAAAGCCGAACATCTTTGACATTCGGCTTTTTACTAACATGTTTTAATATTAGCCGACGATTTCAATGTCGCTAAAGAAGAACTTAATTTCATTAGCTGCATTTTCAAGTGAATCTGAACCATGAACTGAGTTAGCCTCAACTGATTCTGCAAACTCTGCTCTAATTGTGCCTTTATCTGCAACAGCTGGGTTAGTAGCACCCATAATAGCACGGTTTTTAGCAACAGCATTTTCACCCTCTAGAACCTGCACAACAACAGGGCCAGAAATCATAAATTCTACCAATGTTGGGTAGAATGGACGCTCTTTATGTACTTCATAAAACTTCTCAGCCTGCTCTCTGCTCAAAAAGATTTTCTTCATAGCAACAACTCTAAGGTTGTTTTCTTCGAATTTGGCTATTATCTTACCGATAAGATTACGCTTAGTGGCGTCTGGCTTAATAATGGATAATGTACGCTCCATGCTATAGGCTCCATAAGTGTTAGGGTTGAATTTGCTTTGCTTATATACTTTAAAAGATAATAAGGCAATTTTTTTTAGTAAAAAAGCACAATTTTATCCCAAATAACAACAAATATAATGATAAAGGTTTGCTTGATGCTCCATATTAATGACATGAGTTTTGCTTTTGGTGGCAAAAATATTTTTGAAGATTGCACCTTGCATATTGCCCCACGCCAAAAAGTTGGATTAGTTGGCAAAAATGGTGCAGGCAAATCTACATTATTAAAGCTGATATTAGGAGAGCTCCAAACAGATAAAGGGGACATATCATGCCGTCAGAATTCCAGAATTGGTCACGTAAAGCAAGAAATTACAAACCTTGAGCAATCTGTAATAAATGCTGTACTTGAGGCTGACACAGAAAGGCACAATCTTCTAAATGAGTTAGAAGTTGTTAAAGACGGTATTAGAAGTGCAGAAATCCACGAAAGATTACTCGCTATTGATGCTTATTCAGCAGAAGCCAGAGCTTCTACAATATTATCAGGGCTTGGATTTGACATTAACGCTCAGCAACGCTCGCTAAAAGAGTTTTCTGGTGGATGGCAAATGAGGGTCTGTTTAGCGGCAACATTATTTTCTAACCCAGAATTGCTATTACTTGATGAACCTACCAACCACTTAGATTTGGAGGCCTGCATCTGGCTTGAAGGCTATTTGCAAGATTTTGACGGCACTTTGATCATTATCAGCCATGAAAAAGATATATTAAATAAATCTGTTAACCGTATTGTCCATATAGAAAATAAAAAGCTCATTGCATATGGTGGTAACTATGATTCATTTGAGAAAAATCGTCGTATAAAAATGGAGCTACAAGCAAAAAACATCTCCAAACAATTAGAGCAACGCCGCCATATTATGGATTTCGTTGAACGCTTTAGATACAAGGCAAGCAAAGCAAAGCAAGCTCAAAGCAGAGTTAAAATGCTTGAAAAGATGGAAGCCATCATCCCAATTGTTGAAGAAAAATCAATCAGCTTTGACTTCCCTCCTCCTGAGCCATTATCCCCTCCTATAATTCATATGGAAAAAGTTTCTGTAGGATATGGCGATAAGATAATATTAAAGAACCTAAATTTATCTATTGAAATGGATGACAGAATTACATTATTGGGCGCTAATGGTAATGGTAAATCTACATTCGCAAAATTGTTGGCTGGAAAATTAAATAAAATGGATGGTGAAATGCGTCGTTCACAAAAACTACGCATTGGTTATTTTTCTCAGCATCAAGAAGAGGAACTAGATTATGCAGGAACCCCTTTTAGCAACCTAGAAAAATTAATGCCGATGGCAACTCCAACAGCCATTCGCTCTCACTTAGGAGCATTTGGATTTTCTGGTGATATGGCTGAAATGGAAGTTAGAAAACTCTCTGGTGGTGAAAAAGCTAGACTTTTATTCTCTATCGTTTGCCATCAAAAACCTCACATTCTAATTCTAGACGAACCAACTAACCACTTAGACATTGATACTAGAGAAGCCTTAACTGGTGCTATCAATGCCTTTGAAGGAGCCGTTATATTAATCACCCATGATAGCCATTTGATTGAAATGACAGCAGACAGATTATGGCTTGTAGAAAATGGCACTTGCAAAGCCTATGATGATGATATCGAGACATATAAAAAATATATCAAAGATAAGAACAAGACCGATAAATCAACTAGTAAAAATAGCAATGATGCTAAAAGCAATGATAAAAAAGAAGAACGTCGTTTATCTGCACAAAAACGAGAGCGCCTTGCTCCATTAAAAAAACAGGTCACCAATGCAGAAAAACAGATAGAAAAACTCAACAAAGAAAAAGATAAGCTTGAAGAAGAAATGGGCAATCCAGATCTATATAACGAAGCCAACAGCCAAAAGCTAGTTACTCTGCAAATTAAATTAGGTGAGATTACTAATAAACTTGAAGAAGAAGAATTGAATTGGCTAAGCTATAGTGAAGAATATGAGCTCGCCATGCAATCAGATGAAGCTTAAAGGTAGTTAATTTACCAAAATAAAACAGCGTTTCAAGACACAATAATGCCGTTCAAAAGAACGGCATTATATTGTTTAACAAAGAGGTTATTATTGTCTTCCATCATCTTTTCTAATAATAACATTTGGTTTTGTATTATCTGCGGGAGCTTTTTCTTGAGCTTTACTATCATTAACGTTAGTTTGTGACTTAACAACAGTTGATTTTTGCTCAGGGTTATATGGTTCACCTCTACCTGAATATTTTCCACTCTCAAGTGTTTTGTTAACCAAGTTCTCACCCTTATACAAAATAAGTTTAGACTTTTCCGCGCTTTGCATAACAGATTCAGGTGAAGGTGTCATTGCGTCTAGCTTACCTTCTTTCACATCTTTTCCAGCTTGAGTTAACTTTGCATTAAGTTGCTCTTCTGTAAGATCTTTATTTGATGAAATTCTCTTGCTAATATCGTTTAATATTGCTTCTCTCTTATCTGAAACATATATTTTATTAGCTAATTGAGAGAACTCTTCCATTGAATAACCATCAGGAACAGCATCAGCATCTTCACATTTCTTTTGTGAAAGCAATATCTTTGCTTTCTCT
>QKFK01000041.1 GCA_003252195.1 Rhodospirillales bacterium | reverse complement strand
ATTTTCATCACCGCCACCACCAGCAACAGCGATATCAGCTTCTTTAGCCTCACCAGGGCCATTTACCACACAGCCCATAACAGCAACTGTAATTGGCTTTGTTATATGAGCCATACGTCTTTCAAGTTCAGATACAGTACCCACTACATCAAAACCTTTTCTGGCACAAGTTGGACAAGACACAAATCTAATTCCACGGTGGCGAATATCTAAAGAACGCAAGATTTCATAACCAACCTTAATCTCTTCAGTCACATCTGCTGACAATGAAACCCTTAAAGTATCGCCAATACCATTTAGCAATAATGAACCAATACCTAATGATGATTTAACCGTGCCACTTCTAAGCCCGCCAGCTTCTGTAATACCCAAGTGAAGCGGATAATCACAAGCTTCTGATAATTGACGATAAGCAGCTATTGTCATAAGCATGTCAGATGATTTAACACTAATCTTAAAGTTAGTAAAATCATTATCTTCAAGCATTTTAGCTTGGTTTAAAGCACTTTCAACCATTGCCTCTGGGCAAGGCTCTCCATATTTTTTAAGCAATTCCTTTTCTAACGAACCACCATTAACACCAATACGGATTGAGCAATTATTATCCTTTGCAGCTCTGACTACCTCTTTTACTCTGTCCATAGAGCCAATATTACCTGGGTTAATTCGCAAGCAAGCAGCCCCTGCTAAAGCAGCCTCAATACCTCTTTTATAGTGAAAGTGAATATCTGCAACAATCGGAGCTTCAACCTGCTTTACAATCTCTTTTAAGCCTGCGGTTGAATCTTCATCTGGACATGAAACTCTAACGATATCTGCACCAGCAGCTTCCATCTCTTTAATTTGAGCCACAGTTGCTTTAACATCTGATGTAAGTGTATTAGTCATCGACTGAACAGAAATCGGTGCATCACCACCAACAGCAACTTTACCTACATATATTTTCTTTGTTTTGCGACGATTAATTAAACGATATTCTCTATTTGACATAAGTCACCTCTTTGCAAATTAAATATGACAAAAGCACCGGAACAACCTTTCCGGTGCTTAGCGTCATTTAATAGCTAATTTTCTCTATTCAACAAACTTTCTGCATCAACAGGAACTTCTTTTCTTACAGAGCCTTTTTTACCGATAGGAGCAACTTTCTTCCCATCAATATAAACATCAAAGCCACCTGCATTACCAGTTGACAAAACAAGTTCTTCTACATCTGAAGGAACGTAAAAAACATCTCCTTCTTTCAAAATATTTGTAAGGTATTTTTGCTCTTTATCTGCAACTTCAACCCATGTTTCCATAGTAGCCTTAAGCATAACTCTTGATTTTGCTTTATATGAAGCACCATAAACTTTAGGAGGTTCAACTACTGCAACTTCGTTAGCATCAGCTTCATCTTTAACTTCTTCTATAATTTTTTCTACAACAGGCTCTGTTTTTGTTGGTTGAGCTACGGTTGCAGGAGCTTCTTTAGTTTCTGTTTTAATCACATCAACTAAATTACTGTCTTCAACAACAGCCTCTACCTTTTTAGGCTCAACATAATCACCTGATTTAATTTCAACGGTATCTTCGATTGTATTACCATTTTGAGAAGTGGTATCAATAATAGTAACTTCAGCATCAGTCTCAGAAGCATTTTGGTCTGTAGCAAGAGCCTGCCCTGGAGGCACTTCAACCTGATTTACAACTGCACCATTAATATTATTCCAATACCAGAATGCATATGCCACAACACAAACAATCACGCCCACAAATACTAAACCAAAACGTGGAATAGCGGTTTCATCTTCTGCAGTGCGCATGTTGAGTTCTGTTTTTGAAAGCTTAATCTCTTCCTTAAATCTTCTAACAACTTCTTCTGAATCCAAACCCAAATAATCTGCATAAGTTCTAACAAAACCAATCTCATATGCTGATCCAGGCAAATCTTCGTATTTATTTTCTTCAATCGCTTCGATATAAACTCTACGAATACGCAAGTCTAAACTTACTTGCTTAGTGCTTTTGCCAGTTCTTTCACGAGTTGATTTGAGCAAACCACCAATACAATTAGCATATGATGTGTTTTGCGTCTCTTTTTCTTGAGTGATTTCGTCTGCAACTACAGGCATATCAACAACCTCTTCAACAACAGGGTTAACTTCTTGCAAAGGAGCTTTTTTTTGAGTTTTTTTTGCTTTCTTTTCTACCATATTTATCTACCACGGAAAATAATTTTTAAGGACTTATAGTATTAATATATAATTTTATTTTACATGTCTATAATATATTATGGTTTATATCAATATAGCTTTTTATAAATCCACAATAATTATATATATTTAATATCTTTTATAAATCTATCTGATTAACTTCAGCATAATCTTTAAAATATTTACGTAATGACACATCATTAATAGCCATTATTTTAGGCATATCTTTCTCTAAATCACCAAGACTCAAGCTAAGCAACATGCTTTTGACTGCACCATATTGTGATCCACTCATAGATAGGTTTCTATAGCCCAAAGCAAGCAATGCCATAGCCTCTAATGGCCTACCTGCCATCTCACCGCAAACAGAAGCCGTAACGCCCGCATCATTCGCTTCATCTATAATTTTTTTCATTATCTGCAAAAACGCAGGTGATAGCGTGTCATATCTATCTTGCAATTTTGGGTTAGCTCTATCTGAAGCAAAAACAAACTGCGCCAAATCGTTAGTACCAACCGATATAAAATCAACCTCTTTTAATATATCTTTTAATGAAAAAACAGCACTAGGCACTTCTATCATTGTGCCAACATTGACTTTTGCAGGTATTTCATTACCAGCTTCAGTTTCTTTAGCTATTTCATTTTGTAAAATTTCTTTTGCTTCTAAAAGCTCAGAAACATTAGAAACCATCGGGAACATAACATTAAGCTCACCACCAGATGTAGCCCTTATCATCGCTCTTAATTGCTTTGACATGATAGATGGTCTATCTAATGTAATACGGATTGAACGCCAACCCATTGCTGGATTTTCTTCCTTCACTTTATCCCAATAAGGCAAAACCTTATCAGAACCAACGTCTAAGGTTCTAAAGACCAACCTTTTACCTTTTAGAACTTTAACCAAGTTTCCATAAAATTCTGTTTGCTCTTCTACAGTTGGCATTTTTGCACTTGCCATAAATGGAATCTCTGTTCTAAACAAGCCGACACCATCACAGCCAGTCCGTTTAATATAATCATAATCAAACGGCAAACCAACATTTAGATATAATTTAACATCGACACCATCAGATGTTTTTGAAGGAATATTTTTAAGTTTATTATATTTATCTTGAAGTTTTTTCTTCTCGGCAAACCATTTATAAAATTCTTTACGTATATGTTCTGATGGTTCAATAAACAAATGCCCCGAACCACCATCAACACCTATCTCATCACCATCTGCTATTTTTGCGAAACCATCACCAACGCGACAAACAAGCGGTATATTGAGAGCTTTAGCAACGATAGCAACATGCATAGTTGGAGTTGCCTCTTCTACCACCAAGCCGCGAACTTTAGTTAAATCATAATCTAAAAGCTCAGCTGGCCCCATATTACGAGCAACAATAATAGTGTGTTCAGGCAATTCTTTATGCGTAGCACCAATTTTGCCATAAATCAAAAACTGTAACAACCTATCGGTAATATCACGCAAATCATGAATTCTTTCGCGCAAATATTGGTTATCTACACCCGATAATCTTTCCCACATATCTTGATAGGCTTTTTCGGTAGCTGTTTCAGCGGCTAAACCTTCTTTGATATAAGCAATAATCTTATTCTTCCAGCCCTTATCGTTAGCTACCATGCTATAGGCTTCCATAATATCTTTATGCTCGCCTTTATCTAGTTTTTTATAATCTTCTAACGAGGCAATCATCTTATCATAGCCGATGGTAAATTTAATAATTTCGGTACCTATGTCAGAAGCGATAACATGGCTAATTTTAGGGCGTGGAGTTCTTAAGACAGCCCTACCCAAACCATACCCAGATCCTAGTGATACGCATTTTATTTTACGTTCAATATACGCACCTTTAATGCTACGGCGATAGCTTATAAACTCTTCTTGTGTAAACATCTCAGCTAGCACCATCGCCACAGTTTCTAGCGTTTCGACCTCAGCATCAACATAATCTCTTTGGATTTTGTCTTGAACAACCAAAACACCAAGAACCCTTTTGCCTCTAACTATCGGCACAGCTAAAAGTGAGTGATAAACATCTTCACCTGTTTCTGGTTTATATGAAAAATCTGGGTGTGTCCAAGCGTCTGATACTGGCATTGAAGAGCGCTTTTCTGCACTTTTACCAACAATACCTTCACCAACTTTTAAAACCGTGGAGTGAATAGCTCTAGCATCAAGACCATGTGTTGCAAATAATTCTAACGACACACTGTCCTCTTGCATTACATAGCAAGAACAAACATCAGATGAAGTTTTTTCTGCGATTAATTTAACCACACCAGCAAGCTTGCCATCAGTTGGCCCTTCTTCAGCCATTATCTGGCGCAAAAGACGCAAAACCATACGAGACATTAAACTTGCATCAACTTCTACCATTATCTTCTACCGCTATCCTTAAAATATTAAATTATTCTTCTTCCTTATCTAACCCAAAAGCAGTATGCAACGCTCTTAGAGCAAGCTCAGTATATTCATCATCAATTAGCACACTAACTTTAATCTCTGAGGTTGAAATAACTTGAATGTTAATTCCCTTTTCTGCCAATGACTTAAACATAGTACTAGCGACACCAACATGAGAGCGCATACCAACACCAACAATAGATACTTTAACCACATTAGCAGCAGACATAACATCGCGATAATTAATCACGTCTTTATGAGACTTAATAATATCAACAGCATTAGCAAGCTCTAACTTTGGTACTGTAAAGGTTAAATCTGTGGTTTTTCCATCTTCTGAAATATTTTGAACAATCATATCAACATTGATATTTGCATCGGCTAAAAAACTAAAGATCGTAGCAGAAACACCAGGTTTATCTGCAACTTCTAACAAAGTAATTTTAGCTTCATCTCTGCTATATGTAATTCCGCTGATTATTTCTTTTTCCACGATTTCGTCCTCTTCACAAACAATTGTTCCCATACCAGGGTCTTCTA
>QKFK01000012.1 GCA_003252195.1 Rhodospirillales bacterium | reverse complement strand
GAATTAGTTCCTGTGTCTTATCTAGTAAAAGAAAAATAAAACCAGAGTAACTTTTTTAGTGCTATTTGGTTAGGCATGTTGACGATATGGTTTTTTATAAAATTTATGTATCGTAGTTGTTAATTCATGCCAAGGTTGATTGATTTATGTTTTTAGAGTGAGAATAGATGTTTATATCTACTCAATGAGTATTGAGAAGCTCGTCTATATGAGCCTTTGCTCTTAGTCGTTTATGTGTCTTTTGGTGATTAGTGTGGTTTACAACCCTAGTTCTTCTTTTAATATCTCAAGTTCTAGCCAGCGTTCTTCTGCCTTATCTAGCTCTTCTTGGTATTTGCTCATATCTTCGGTATATTGATTAAACTTATCTGGTGATTTGTTAAACAAATTAGGGTCAGATAGTTCTTTTTCTAAATCTGTTAGTTTTGCTTGTAGCTCCTCAATCTTTTTTGGGAGTATTTCTAAATCTCTTTTTTCATTAAAACTGAGCTTTGTTTTTGCCTTTGGTTGAACGTCGTTCTGAGGTTTTTCAGAGGCTGTTTTAGTCGGTGTTGCTTTCTTCGACGGTTCTTCAATGTTATTACGTTGAATTAAATAGTCGCTATATCCGCCGCAATATTCTGTTATCTTTCCATTACCCTCAAACACAATAGTAGATTCTACTATAGCATCAAGAAAGTCTCGGTCATGGCTGATTAAAAGAAGGGTGCCATCATATTCAGACAAAACGTCTTCTAATAACTCTAATGTTTCAATATCAAGGTCGTTAGTTGGTTCGTCTAAAATAAGTAGATTTGTTTCTTTGGCTAAATGTTTGGCAAGTAAGAGGCGGTTACGCTCTCCTCCAGATAATGCTTTAACAGGTGTTTTTGCCATGGCTGGATCAAACAAAAAGTCTTTCATATAGCCAACTACATGTCGATAAGTTCCGCGGACGTTAATTTGGTCATTTTTATCGCAGAGAATTTCCCAAATATTTTTGCCTTCGTCAAGTTCGGCTCTGTTTTGATCTATATATACTGGGGTGAGATTAGTCCCAAGTTTGACATTCCCTGTATCTGGAATTACATCGCCACATAGTATTTTTATTAATGTGCTTTTGCCGATGCCGTTTTTACCAATGATACCAATCTTATTTCCGCGTAATATTCTGGTTGTGAAATTGTTTATTAAGTTTCTATCTCCGTAGCTTTTGCTAACTCCTGTTGCTTCTATAGCAATTTTGCCAGATGTTTCACCGCTAGATATTTCTATTTTTACATTTTGAGGTGTTTTTATTTGGTTGCGACGAACTTCGCGCATTTCTTTTAATCGGCGTAATCTGCCCATGTTGCGTTTACGTCTGGCGGTTACACCTTTATGTAGCCAGCTCATTTCTGACTCAATTAATCTATCAAATTTGTGGCGCTCAAGCTCTTCATCGGCAAGAACTTGCTCTTGCCATTCTTCAAAGAACTCAAATCCTTTATCCAGAGAGCGAACCATGCCTCTGTCAAGCCAGAAAGTGTGATCAGTTAGGTTTTTTAAGAAAGCTTTGTCATGGCTGATTACGATAATTGCTCCGTTAAATGTCTTTAATTTATTTTCTAGCCATTCAATAGAGGTGATATCAAGGTGGTTTGTTGGTTCATCAAATAATAATAAATCAGGGCAGGGAAGAATGGCTTTTATTAAAGCTGCTTTTCTTTTTTCTCCGCCAGAGCATTTTTTAGGTTCTCTTTTTAAGTCAAGCTCTAGCTCTTCTGCCATAATTTCTGCAATATGATCAAAAGCTAGTGATAATCTCTCTTCCTCGCTTAAAGAAGATAAAACAAATTCATTTAAGTTTGTAAATTTACTAAAATCTGGCTCTTGAGCCATGTATGTTGCACGGCAAGCTGTTTGTACAGAGCGCGAGCCAAGATCTGGTTCTATAATTCCTGCGATAACTTTTAATAATGTAGATTTACCTGCTCCGTTTCTGCCGACTAAAGATATTTTGTCACCCTTGAATATGGATATATCTAGATTCTCAAACAAAGTCTTTTCACCAAATGAAAGCCCGATGTCTTTTAGTAATAATAAGGGTGATGCCATTAGAGTCTCTTTGTGTTACAGATAATATTATAGTGCCATATTTTTATAGCGACTTAGCAAAAAGAGCAAGAATATTGTTTTTTGGGTATTATTGACAAAAAAATATAAGTAATCTAACAATTGCACATGTCTTGATAATTTTTTATCGAAAATATCTTGCGTTTTGTCTAATTGGGCATATATTAGCAAATAAGTGGTGTTGATTTTAATTGAAAGAGAATTGAGATGAATAATAAAACCAAAGACAAATTAAATAGAATTAAGAACAATCTTCTTGTTGCTGGCGCTTTTGCAGGGGCTATAACATTTTTAGGGGTAAAGCTTTCTCACGATAATAAATTAGTTGATAATGCAGAAAAGAAGCTATTAACAGGAAGTAATATTCTTGCGAATAAATATAATTATAAATTAACTGATAATCAAAAAGTTGTGGCTGTTGAAGCATGTGCTCGTGATTTATATCTGTCTTATAGTGATAAGCATGGTATGGCTAATGCATTTTTGACAGAGCCAGAAGTAACAAACATGTCTTTGGTGTTAAGAGAGAAACTTCCAGAATATAAAAATAAAGCTAGTGATGATTTGGGTAAGTTCCAGTTGGAATATTTGCAAAATCTATCTTCTTTTATGGGTTCTAATGCTCCTGTTGAATCAAAACGTGCTGTTGCCAAGCTCATTACAGACATTGCTAAAAATGGCGTTGTAAAAACAATGGAAGGCGAGGGCGTTTCTTATAGTGGTTTTACAACATCAAACAAAACTGCTAATAATGGAGATAAGCCATTGAATTTGGTATTAACTTCTATGCAAAAGACTAGATAACTATAGCTTAGTTAAAAAAAAAAGACCGCGGATAGGGCGGTCTTTTTTTTGACGTAAAATTGCTTGTTAAGTTACATTACTCAATATTAATAGCAATCTTCTTGTCATAAAAACTGGCTAATGCAGCTAAAGCTGGTAGGTCAATACTTCCTCTGCCTATTTCTAGGCTATCAATTGTTTTAGGCGAAATATTGATAATTGAACCTAGTTCCTCTATTGCAATTCCTGCTGCCATACGCAATGTGTGTAAACGAGCCCCTAATTCTATTTTGGTTTCTTCTAAATAAATAAATTCTTCCATATTCATTGCTAGAACTCCCTTATTGTTACAGTTACTCTTGTCCCCATTCTGGAGTGGTCGTTCTATCAAAAGCTCCCCAACATTGCATTGAGATAAACTACCCTTTTGGTTTTGCTGAACCATATGATAATGATAGAAAATAAATTATAGTGAGTAAATATATGTTATTAATAAAATATTTAATATAACAAGCTTGTGTATATATAATTATTTCACAACCTATTGTGTATAGCTGTTTTACTATGTTTTCTTGCTGTTTTGGTTTGGACAAAAATATCCTTAAAACTGTGGATAAGCTTGTGGATAATATATTTTGTGTGAAATCTAAGAGTAATAATCTGAGGTTTTACAAAGGGTTGGGTAATAGTATGTTATGTATGCAGATGCGGTTGATTTTTATTTTTGTCTATTGGTGCGTTGATGCTGTAAAAAAAACACCCTCTCAGAAACTGAGAGGGTGTTTTGGTGTGTTGTTGATTATACAGAATAGTATAATTCAAATTCACCTGGGTGAGGTGTGTGCTCAATAGCATAAACTTCATCCCATTTCATTGCGATGTAAGCATCGATTGCTTCATCTGAGAATACGTCACCTTTCTTCAAGAAGGCTCTGTCTGCATCGAGCTCAGCTAAAGCTTCACGAAGGCTACCACATACTGTAGGAACTTGTTTAAGTTCTTCTGGTGGTAGGTCATAAAGGTTTTTATCCATTGGTTCACCTGGGTGAATTTTGTTTTGGATACCATCTAAACCAGCCATCATAATTGCTGCATAAGCAAGGTATGGATTAGCAGTTGGGTCTGGGAAACGGATTTCAACGCGTTTACCCTTAGGTGAAGATGCGTAAGGAATACGCAATGAAGCAGAGCGGTTTCTTGCAGAATATGCAAGTAATACAGGTGCTTCAAAACCTGGGATTAAACGTTTGTAGCTGTTTGTTGAAGCATTAGTAAATGCATTCAAAGCTTTAGCATGTTTGATGATACCACCAATGAAATATAAAGCTGTTTCTGACAAATCTGCATAACCAGAACCTGCAAATAGGTTTTTGCCATCTTTCCAGAAAGAAAAGTGGGTATGCATACCTGAGCCATTGTCACCTTTAATTGGTTTTGGCATAAAAGTAGCGCTTTTACCATAAGATGCAGCAACAGAGTGAACAACATATTTGTAAATTTGAATGTTATCACAAGCTACTAATGATTCAGCATATTGAATTCCGAGCTCGTGTTGAGCAGGAGCTACTTCGTGGTGATGCTTTTCAATAGGTAAGCCCATGTCACCCATTACAGAAAGCATTTCTGCTCTGATATCTGAGCCTGAATCTACAGGAGGAACAGGGAAGTAACCACCTTTTACGCGTGGGCGGTGACCAATGTTTCCTTGATCATATTTACGGTCTGAGTTAGCAGGAGCTTCAACAGAATCTACTTCGTAGAAAGATTTATTCATATCTGTTTTGAAGCGGACATCATCAAAAACAAAGAATTCTAATTCTGGGCCAGCATAAACTGTGTCTGCAACACCAGTTGATTTAATATATGTGCCAGCTTTTTTCATAATTGAGCGTGGATCTCTGTTATATGGTAAGCCAGTAGATGGCTCAACGATATCACAGAACAAAATAATCATTGGCTGTGCTGCAAATTGATCTAGCACTGCAGTTGCGCAATCAGGCAATAGAATCATGTCTGATTCATTAATAGTTTTCCATCCAGCAATAGAAGAACCGTCAAACATAAAACCGTCGGTTAATGTTTCTTCATCAATGGTTCTAACATGTTGGCATGTGTGTTGCCATTTGCCTTTAGTATCTGTAAAACGAAAATCAACATAAGTAACGTCATGTTCCTTAATCATTTCCATTACTTTTTGACATAAATTATCCTCCTTACGTACATCATAAAATTAATTTAAAGCATCGTCTCCGCGTTCGTTTGTTCTTATTCTTATTGCTTCTTCTACGTCATATACGAAGATTTTGCCGTCTCCAACTTTGCCACTATGGGCAGAAGTTACAATTGCTTCAATGGCTTTTTCACAAAGAGAATTTTCTACTACTATCTCAAGCTTAACTTTAGGCAAAAAATCTACGGCATATTCAGCTCCGCGATAAATTTCGCTGTGGCCTTTTTGTCTGCCATATCCTTTTACTTCAGTAACAGTAATGCCTTGGATGTTTATATCTTCTAGGGCATCTCTTACTTCATCAAGCTTGAAAGGTTTGATAATAGCTTCAATTTTTTTCAAAATAGGGGCCTCTTTTATAACCATATCACAAGCTACAAATACTAAACCAAATTTTATTAAAATCCAATCACAGTTTGTAACAATGTTGATTAAATTAAAAAGTATGAAGATATATAAAAAATTGTGATGGGTTATATTAGAATAAAAAACAAATTCTTAGCATAAAAAGGCTTGACTAGAATATGTAAATGAGGGTAAAACATATGCTATATGAAATGGCGGATATAGCTCAGTTGGTAGAGCGCTGGTTTGTGGTACCAGTTGTCACCGGTTCGATCCCGGTTATTCGCCCCATATTCCCTCCTTACGCCAGCTCTTCGGGGCTGGCTTTTTTTGTATCTAATTT
>QKFK01000066.1 GCA_003252195.1 Rhodospirillales bacterium | reverse complement strand
TTATGTTTTTAGCGTCATCTATGGTTTCTATAAGGGTGATTTGCTCTGCTGGTACTTGCCCCATAGTGCCAATTACCTCTGGGTGTTTGGCGTGTCCAATCAAAATAGTGTGATAACCTTTTTCTAAATGCTTTTCGGCTTCTTTGTGAACTTTGTTTACCAAAGGGCAGGTGGCATCAATAGAAATCATGTTTCTGCGGTTTGCTTCTGCCTTAACTGATTTTGGGACACCGTGAGCAGAGAATATAACAGGATAATTATCTGGAATATCATCTAACTCATCCACAAATATTGCACCTTTATCTTCTAAAGACTTAACCACAAACTCATTATGCACTATCTCGTGGCGAACATATACTGGTTTGCCATATTTTTCTAATGCTGTTTCAACGATTTTTATAGCTCTGGTAACTCCAGCGCAAAAGCCTCTTGGACAAGCTAAAACAATTTTTAATTTAGGTAGCATTTGTGTTTTTTCCTTAAATATGACAACAACCTGTAGATAGCTTATATATTTAGGCGATATTTTCAAATATAAAACCAAAAATTTGTTGCAGTTTTATTTTAGTCATTTAAATTGTATGTATCGTATTTATAAAAACGGGACACTCCCTTTATCATGAAAAAATATTATAAATTTCAAATAGTTTGTTTTCTGCTTATTCTTTCTTCTTGTTCTAGCTTTATGGGAGCAGAGGCAGAAAGAAAAAATATGCACATATGCCCTAGTGTTTTAATTGAGCGTGATACATCTGCTCGTGCTGTTTTTAAGCAAAATGGCAATGTAAAAGATGCCTCTGCTAAGATGTTTGATGTAAGCCTAGTTGGTTATGATGCAGATTGTGTTTATAACACCAAAAAACAACAATACGGCATATCTGTGCGACCTGTGTTTGATATAGAGCTTGGCTCTGCACAAAAAGATAGAGACGTGAGCTTTGATTATTTTGTGGCAATGCCACAATATTACCCTGCAAAAGATGCTAAACAGCTTTTCAGTGTAAATACAAAAATGCCTAAAAACTCTGATAAGATACATTATCGTGATAATGATGTTTATGTTGGCATCCCTGTAGAAGAGGGTAAAAAAATCAGCGACTATGAAGTTTATATTGGTTTGCAACTTGATAAAGATGAGCTTGAATATAACCGTAAAAATAATCAATAGGAAAGAAGGAAGAGCGAATGGTAAATCATAATGAAATGGCTAATGCGATTAGGTTTTTAGCCGCAGAAGCAGTTGAAAAAGCTAATTCTGGTCACCCAGGTATGCCTATGGGTATGGCAGATGTAGCAACTGTTCTTTATAGTAAGTTTATGAAGTTTGACCCTAAAAACCCTAAATGGTTTAATCGTGACCGTTTTGTATTATCTGCAGGTCACGGCTCAACTCTTCTTTATAGTCTTTTATATCTTACAGGTTATGCCGATGCTACTATTGACGAGCTTAAGACTTTCCGTCAATTAGGTTCAAAAGCTGCGGGTCACCCAGAGTTTGGTCATATGTCAGGAATTGACACTACTACTGGACCATTAGGTCAAGGTATTACTAATGCTGTTGGTATGGCATTAGCAGAAAGATTGCTCGCTAATAAATATGGCGCAGACGTTGTTGACCATTACACATATGCAATCTGTGGTGATGGCTGCTTGATGGAAGGTATTTCTGAAGAAGCTATTTCATTAGCTGGTCACTTGCAACTAAGCAAATTGATTGTTATGTGGGACGATAATAACATCACTATCGATGGTGCGGTTAGCGTTGCATCATCAACTGACCAAGCTAAACGTTTTGAAGCAAATGGTTGGGACGTGCAAAAAGTTGATGGACATAATCCCGCTGAGATTGAAAAAGCAATTGAAGCTGCTCGTAAGAGTGATAAACCTTCATTGATTGCTTGCAAAACTATTATTGGTTATGGCTCACCAAAAGAAGGAACTGAAAAAGTTCATGGTTCTCCATTAGGTGCTGATGGCATTAAAGAAGCTAAAGCTAAACTTGGTTGGTCTTCTGAAGCATTTGTTGTGCCAACAGAAATTTTAGCTGCATGGCGTGATGTTGGCGCTAAAGGTGCTAAAGCTTATGCGGAATGGAAGTCTAAAGCTGATACTAAAGATGCAGAATTTGCTCGCGTGATTTCTGGCAAATTGCCAAAAGATTGGAAAGAGAAAATGCTTTCATATAAAAAGCAAATTCTTGCCGATAAGCCAAAGGTTGCTACTCGTAAATCATCACAAATGGCTTTAGAGGCTTTAATTCCTGCTGTGCCTGAATTATTAGGTGGCTCAGCTGACTTAACCAGCTCTAACTTAACTAAAGTTGGCGGTATGAAGTCAGTTGCTCGTGGTGATTTGAATGGTAACTACATTCACTATGGTATTCGTGAGCAAGCTATGGCAGCTGCTATGAATGGTATTTGCTTGCATGGTGGCTTTGTCCCTTATGGCGGTGCATTCTTTGTGTTCTCTGACTATTTACGCCCATGCGTTAGATTGTCAGCGATTATGGAACAAGGTGTGATTTATGTTATGACCCACGATTCTATTGGTGTGGGTGAAGATGGCCCAACTCACCAACCTGTTGAACATGCCGCAGCCTTTAGAGCAATGCCAAATGTTAATGTGTTCCGTCCATGTGATGCGATTGAAGCTACCGAATGTTGGGAGCTTGCGGTTGAAAATAGAAAAACACCAAGTATATTAGTATTATCAAGACAAAACTTGCCTTGCGTAAGAACTAGCGTAGATGAAAATAAGTCTGAAAAAGGAGCTTATGTTTTATCTGATGCTAAGGGTGAACGCAAAGCAACAATCATTGCAACAGGCTCAGAAGTTGAAATAGCTCTTGACGCTCAAGCAAAATTGAGAGAAAAAGGCATTGAAACAGCAGTCGTAACTATGCCTTGCTGGGAGCTTTTTGATAAGCAGTCAGTAGATTATAAAAAACAAGTCTTGGGAACAGCCCCAAGAGTTGCAGTTGAAGCCCTCTCGACCTTTGGTTGGGAAAAATATGTAGGGATTGAAGGAAAGGTTGTTGGCATGACATCATTTGGTGCATCAGCCCCAGCCGGAGATTTGTACAAGCACTTTGGAATTACCGCAGAAGCAGTAGCAGATGCAGTAGTAAGTTTGGTTTAATATAGATTTTAAGGAGAAAATAAATGCCGATAGTTTCAATGCGTCAAATCCTTGACCATGCGGCCGAAAATGATTTTGGTGTACCAGCCTTTAACATTAACAATATGGAGCAAGTTATTGCTGTTATGAATGCAGCTAAAAAAGTTGATGCTCCTGTTATTATTCAAACAAGTACTGGTGCTCGTAAATATGCTGGCGACAAAATGATCGCTAACATGATTAAAGCTGTTGCAGAAGAATATCCAACAGTTCCTGTATGTCTTCACCAAGACCACGGTAGTTCATTCCAAATTTGTACATCAGCTATCGCAAGTGGCTGGACATCAGTTATGATGGACGGTTCATTAAAATCAGACGGCAAAACACCTGCTTCTTTTGACTATAACTGCGAAGTTACAGCTAAAGTTGTAGAAGTTGCTCATGCTGTTGGTGCTTCTGTTGAAGGTGAATTGGGTGTTATCGGTTCATTAGAAACAATGAAAGCAGACAAAGAAGACGGTCACGGTGCTGAAGGTGTTTTAACTCGTGATAAACTCGTAACAGACGCAGACGAAGCTGTTGAATTTGTTAAACGCACAAACGTAGATGCTTTAGCTGTTGCTATTGGTACATCACACGGTGCTTACAAATTTACACGTAAACCTACAGGTGATATTTTAGCTATCGATGCAATCGAAAAAATTCACGCTAAACTTCCAAATACTCACCTTGTTATGCATGGTTCATCATCAGTTCCTAAAGAATTGATCGACATGATTAACGCATTTGGTGGTGAAATTCCAGAAACTTATGGCGTTCCTGTTGAAGAAATCGTTCGTGGTATTAAGAGCGGTGTTCGCAAAGTTAACGTTGATACAGATTGTCGTTTGGCAATTACAGGTGCTATCCGCAAAATCTTTGCAGAAAATCCAAAAGAATTTGACCCACGTAAATATTTGAAACCATCACTCGATGCTATGCAAGAAGTATGCGAAGCACGTTATGTTTCATTTGGTGCAGCTGGCTTTGGTTCAAAGATGAAAGCTATATCTCTTGCTGATATGGCAAAAGGCTACGCTAAATAGGCTATAATTGAAAGCTAATGCGTCATTAAGCTAATTTCCTTCATGTCATTTACACACTAGTAAACTCATGTCGGAAATTAGCTTAATTTCTGTTATCTTCCTAATTCTAGCCTATTTAGTTTTACGTTTGGATAAACTGTTCTCGTGTCATTTACGTTATAGTAAACTCATTTGAAAAAACATTCTAACGCCTAGTACTAACCGTAGCACAATCATTTTCCTACATTTTGTAGGTTATTGATAAGTCAGAAGAGAGCTCCTTATGGGGCTCTTTTTTTGATGTGATAAATGCACATTTAAAGTTGGACAAAAATAGACAATTAATTCTTGTGTGTGGAGAGCTTTTTTGCTATTGTAACGCAAATTGTATTAAAATGTTTTTTCAGTGCTTTTTTAGATGAAGTAAAATTTACTAAATCAGTAAACTCAATGAGGATTGTTAGATGACGGAGAAAAGTTTTGCAAGATCTACAGCTTTGGTTTTTGCTAATAGATCTGAAAACATAAGTTACTCAGGCGTTGATTTTACAAGTAAAAGGATTAAAACTTTTTCTAGAGTAATAGCAAAAAACTCCAACGTGAAATCTCTAGATTTTTCTGACACCTTTATGGAAGATAAACTTTCGGCAGAGATGTTAGATGTGTTGGTTAGTAAAAAAGATAGTTTGTTATCTTTAGAAGAAATATCTTTTAAAGGATGTGGTTTAAGCAATAATAATATGGACGGTCTCAAATCATTCTTTAATGCATATCCTAAGTTAAAGAAAGTAGATTTGTCGTGTAATTTATTAAGTAATGAGGATATCGCTTCTTTTGAGAGAATGTTATACGACAGGCACGATATAAAAGATTTTGAAGTAGATTTAGATGCCTTAGATGATAAAAATATGAATGGCTTTGTTGCTGCAATGAAAAATCCTAATCGTGACCTTGTTAATATTGGAAGTACGAATTTTGCAAATAGAAATCAAAAAATTAGAGAGGCTTTAGAATACAAAAAAAGCGTATTTGTAAAGAAACAAAAAGTTAGAGACAATATTGAT
>QKFK01000155.1 GCA_003252195.1 Rhodospirillales bacterium | reverse complement strand
GGCTATGTTAGTGTTAGGCAAAATTGTAAAATAACATATTAAAAAAGCCCTGAGATATTATTACAGGGCTTATTTTTTATTGTAATTGCAGTTGTTTATATTAATGGTGAAATTTTGTTTCGATCTTAATATCTTCATGTAAGCTTAATTTAACTGGGCAGAATTCAGCAGCATTTTCCAACTTTTTGATATCATCTTCTGAGTATGATTTTTCTTTTGGTAATTGTATATCGATGCTTATTTCTGCAATGCGTCTTTTTCCTGTGCTTGTCATGTTCTTGTTAACAGTTGCCGTTGCTCCTTTTATATCAATACCGTCTCTTTCTGCTACAATTCCCATAATAGTGAACATACATGTGCCGATAGATACACCAACTAAGTCAGTCGGAGAGAAATATTCTGCTTTTCCATGGTTGTCTGCTGGTGCATCAGTCATAATCTTGCTGCCTGATGGCCCATGAGTGGCTTCGCATCGTAATTCGCCCAAATAAGTAACTTTTGATTCAACAGACATATATTCCTCCTTTTTAAGTTAATCATATTGCAAACAATAATAGCTTGATATAGAATGTGTAACAACCGGAAAATAAAAAATAAGGATGCCTAATTTAGGTGATATCATGTCAGAATTATCTGAGAATGTAGAGCTAACCACTACAATAAAAACGGTTCTAGTTGGTGAACGTATCGATACCAAGAAAATAAAATCGGATTATAAAGAAGTTTATTCACTGCCAAAGTGCTATGTGACAGGCGATAACTCTTATATTGTGCTGTTCCGTTATGGCGCTGTTGTCTCTATCAATAATAGTGATGAGATGCTAAATGGCTTTATTGATGATATAGCTGAGAATATTTATAATAAATATGATGAGTATATTTATTCTGAGCCTGCATTGGTGAAAATCGGCGATGATTATGTTGATGGCATAAATTCGCAAGGTGATATAGTTTTAAAAGATATCAGCGCAGAAAAAGTAATCCTTTGTGCGACGATATTATCTCATGATGCATTGATTGATGCTTTTGATAATAAATTTAACGTTATTTTTGAAAAGGTAGAGCCAATTGCAGAGAAGCTTTATCGTAAAGGTAGAACAGGTATTAGCGATAGAAAGCTTCACTCATATGCTGGCGCGGTATTAATTGCAATTACCAAGTCGGTTGCCTCAGCTCAGATTGCTGAAAGACCAGATATATTATGGGATAATCCTGATTTGGAAAGACTTTATAATCGTCTTAAAGATGAATATGAATTAATCGATAGAAATAAGGCACTTAATAAAAAGTTTAATGTGGCATCGAAAGCTATTCAAACTTTTATTGATTTATCTCAAGCAAAGAATAACGATTTGCTTTGCTGGTATGTGATTATTCTGCTTGTTATAATAATTTTTATAGAATCTGGATTGTTCCATTAGGAATGTTAAGAAAATGACTGATACTAAATTAAATGAAAATAAAAAAACCATAAATGTTACGGCATGCTTGATAGGTGAGCGTATCAATACGCGTTTGCTAGAACAAACTCCACCACCTGTTGCCGTATCTCCGCTAACAATCAGGGCTGGTAAAGATGGCTATGCTGTAATCTTCCGTTATGGTCCTGTGGTAATGTTTGGGTTATCAGAAGAAGAGATGGAGATGTTTTTATCTTCTCTTTACCCATTGGTTAAAACTCCATATGAAAATATTGAGTTTGAGCAAAGCGAGATTAATATTGATCCAGAACAAGAAGAAGGGCTAACCTCAAACGGCGTTATTAATGTAAAGTCATTTACAATTGAGATAGCACAGATGATATCAGAAGTTTTATCAGATGCTATATTGCTAAGCTTTTATGAAAACAAGCTAACTCAAGTTTTTGATAACATTGAACCTCTTGCAGAACATCTTAAAAAAGAGGGCAAATGCGGTGCTCATGGTAAAGATTTGACCAAGCATATTGGCGATATCTTGCTTACATTGATTAAAACAGTTGGTAAAGTTGGTATTTCAGATAGACCAGATGTTTTGTGGGACTTTCCATATTTAGAAAGACTTTATACCAAGTTAGTTGATGAGTATGAGCTAAGGGAGAGAAATGAAGCTCTTAACAAGAAGCTAGATTTGGCCTCTCGCACGATTGAGACTTTGTTAAATCTTGACCAACATAAGCATAGCTCAAGATTAGAATGGTATGTGATTATTCTCATTATTATTGAAATATATGTAATGATGATACCGCTTATTCACTAAGCTTTATTTACAAAGACAAAGCGTTTGTCAAGGAAGTATTTGCTGATATAGCCAATGCTAAGCCCTATAATTGCGCCTAGGTATTTGGCGTCAAATAATACATGAAATGCGGTTTCGGCTCCCCAGAATATGGCTGTGGTGATGATGCCCATAGTCATATATAAGCCAAATTTTTTAGCGTTATCTTTTTTGTCGGCGGTTTTGAAGTAAAAGATATATCTTTTATCTAAGATATATTTAGTTAATAAGCCTGTGAGTGTGCCAAATCCGATTGCTCCAATATAAAGCAATGTGCTTGGTGACGCTATAAAGCTGAAGATGGCAATAATATCTTGGATTAAGTTGTATTCACCCATTCGGAAGCACATCTCTTGGGAGCCAATGTTGACAATTGTGGCAATACCAGCAAATAATGCATATTTTATGGGTAGTAATATTTGAGACTTAGTCATTTTAGTATACCAACCTCATAACGCCAATCTTTATAATAAATAGTACGGCGATAATCCACGCAAACAGACTTAATAATATCCCTTTGTCAGAAGCTATAATCTCAGTTGGGTCACCACCTTCGTGGCGTTTATACATAATATATAGGTACCGGAACATGCCATATGTGACTATAGGTAAGGTGTATATTAAATTGTTAGTGCCAAATTTAGCGACAGTGTCATCATCAATAGTATAAAATGTGTAAGTGATAATGGTTAATGTGGCAGAAATCATAATAAAAAAATCAAGAAGGGTTTCGTTGTAATTTTTTAATACAGGGCGATGTTTTATTTTATCTTCACTTAAAACAAACAGTTCATTGCGCCTTTTGCCAAAACCAAGGAACAAAGATATAAAGAATGTGGCAAGGAATATCCAATGCGATACAGGGACCAAAATAGCATAAGCACCAGCATATACTCTTAAAATAAAGCCAAAGGCAATAATAAATACATCAAATAGCATTATATGTTTTAGGCGGATGGAGTAGGCCAGATTCATAATAAAATATGAAATAATAATAGCTATAGACATCAACGGTAAATAGCTCATTATAACAGCGTTTATAATAATGAGCATAATACCTAATACAGAGGCTTTTTGTTTGCTAATTGCACCGCTTGCTATAGGGCGATTTTTCTTCTGTGGGTGAGCTTTATCTTTTTCGGCATCGGCAATATCATTAATTATATAAACAAGAGATGCAGCCAAGCTAAAAGCTACAAAGGCAAGTAACGAATGCTCAATAGAGCTTATTTCGATAATCTTTTTTGAGAACATTAAAGGTGCCAAAACAAAAGCATTCTTAATCCAATGTTTAGGACGCATTAGTTTAATGTAATTAAGCATTAGTTATACCCTTTAGCTAAAACAAAAATACCTGAACATATAATCAATGTTCCCGCAATTTTATACAAGTTAAGTTGTTCTTGAAAGAACAAATATCCTATCACCAATATAAACACATAACTTACACTTTTAAATGGATAGGCGTAGCCTAAATCTATTCTAGATAGAGCCATGAGCCATAGTAAAACACTTACAAAATAAGTAACTACACCAAACCATATTGGAAGATTAAAAATTAGCTTAGGTATTAAACCTATAGCTCCTGATATGCTTATATCAATTTTACCAATTAGATTCATGCCATACTTAAAGCAAGCTTGCCCAGCAATGCCCAAGATAACACTTATAATAATGATAATTGCGTCTAACATCTAGAAAAGCTGTTTTACTAATATTAGAATGCCTTGCTTCCACGGAACTCTGTGAGAAACACCGCTTTCGCCTTTAAAGTTATTCAAATTAGCAATGTACCAATTATAATTTCTAATTAAAGCATCTTTGTTGGAATGTTTTGGCTTGTATCCTAAAATCTTTTCAGCTTTATCGATTGATACGAAGCTATCTTCGCAGGCGGTTTCATATACCCATTTATAAAGAGGAGATAATTTTAGTTTTTCTAAAATACGCAAGCCCCATATAACTGGTTGAGCTGGGAAGCCAATAATTTTTTTCTTAAACCCTGCTACATCTAACACAGCTTGATAGTCTTCTTTCATAGTGGTGAATTCTTTGGCACCAATGTTAAATGTATCGTTACATATTTTTTCATCTAAAGACATAGTAAGCCAAATTGCTTCGCATAAATCCTCAACGTCTAATAGTTGGTAGCGGTTGTTGCCTGAGCCAATCATTGGGAAGTTGTGCCCATCTTTAGCCCAGTCATAGAATAATGCGAACACACCAAGTCTTTCTGGCCCAATAAATGATTTTGGACGGATAATAGGAACGTACATACCTTTATCACGATATTTCAAGCATTCTTTCTCGGCTAAAATTTTAGCTTCTCCATAAGGTCCAACGCCAATCAGCTTGTCATTTTCTAATAATGGGTGATGATCAGGAATACCATAAACAGCTGTTGATGAAATATGCACAAACCTTTTTACATTTTCTGAAGCGGCAGCTTCTAAAAGGTTGCGTGTGCCCTCAACGTCTGTAGACATGATGTCTTCTTCAGAATATAAAGGAAGGGCTGCGGCGGTATGAACAACGATGTCAACATCAAGCATAGCAGTTGCTACGCGTTCTTTGTTTCTAATGTCGCCTTTAATAAAGGTTATTTTATCTTTTTCAGGATAGTCGAATGGCTCGATATCAAGCACAATAATATCATCAATAGCCTTAGAAAATAAGTGACGAACCAAGTTAATGCCTAAAAATCCAGAGCCACCAGTTATTAAAACTCTCATTTTGTTAATCCTTCAGATATTGAAATTCTGTATGGTTATTTATACTACTTTATTAGGGATATGCAATTATAACTGATTATATTTTGTAAATTAGTAACAAACTAGATGGTTGTTAATTGCGTCAATTAATTGGAATGAATTAATTGGTTTTTGTAATATGTAACATGAGTTTGCTTCTGCTTCTTCTCTAATTGTCTCTATCATTTCACCAGTTATTATGATTGCAGGAATATTGGTGTTAAACTGGGAGCGTATAGCATTTACAACATCTATTCCGTTTTCTTCATCTTCTAGCCTA
>QKFK01000285.1 GCA_003252195.1 Rhodospirillales bacterium | reverse complement strand
TCTTTATAGCAAATGAATTTTTTGATGCTTTGCCAATTGAGCAACTTGTTTATAAAAACAACGAATGGAAACAACGCATAATAACATCTAAAGAAAATGAGTTGTCATTCAACCTTGGAGATACCGCTTGCCAAAATCTACTTGCTTTAATTTCAGCTGAATTAGCGCCAGCTCACGAAAACAATATGATAGAAATCTCACCTCAAACGATTGATATATTTAAACAGATATCATTACATATTAAGAAAAATAATGGTGCAGGCATATTTATAGATTATGGATATGCTCATGAAAATTATGGCGACAGCTTACAGGCCGTAAAACATCATAAATTTACTAACCCACTAGAAAACGTAGGGCAAAGCGACTTAACTAGCCACGTTAATTTTGCCTCATTAAAACGCGCGGCGACAGAGGCTAAAATCTCATCTAGCAAAGTTATCACTCAAGGTGAATGGTTAAACAATATGGATATAAATTTTCGGGCCCAACAATTAATCGCAAATTGTAAAAATATTAACCAACAAGCAGATATAATAAATGCTTGTAATCGTCTAACCGCTCCTCATCTAATGGGAGAGCTATTCAAAGTAATTGCTATAGGCAATAATGATAATTTCACAGGTTTTAAATAAGCAAGGGGCAACATGAGCGATATCGAAATTAAACATGGTTTTTTCACCCGTAGAGGCGGTGTTTCAAGTGGCGAATTAGCCTCATTAAATTGTGGTTTCAGAGATTATGAATCTAGAGAGCTCACCATTAAAAATCGCGCAATTGTTGTTGATACTATTGGTCTTAAACTAGAAAATTTAGCTACGATGCAACAAGTTCACAGCAACAAAGTCGCCACAATAACAAGCTCTATTGAAGATGCCGAAGGCGTTGATGGCATTGTAACTAAACAAACAAACCTTGCTCTAGGAGTTAAAACCGCAGATTGCGCACCTGTTTTATTTCACGATGATAAAAACCATATAATCGGTGCTTGTCACGCAGGTTGGAGAGGTGCTTTTTCGGGCATTATTTCTAATACCATCAGTGCAATGATTGAGCTTGGCGCAGATGCATCTGAAATATCGGCGATGGTTGGTCCATGCATAGCGCAAAAATCATATGAGGTTGACAGCAACTTCTTCAAAACCCTTGTTGATGAAGACCATACAAATCTGGTGTTGTTTACAGCCTCGTTTGACTTGAGTGGATATGTGGTTGAAAAACTTAGAAAAGAAAATATCAAAGATGTAACTATCATTGATCAAGACACTTTTAGTGATAAAGAAAATTTCTTTAGCTATCGCAGATCTACACTCGCCAATAAAAAAACCTATGGCGTACAATTATCTATAATTGCTATGATAGAAAAATAATATAGCAAACCTAAAATTACACTGCCTCATTGTCAAATTAGCATATAGATTTAATGCAAAGATAAACCTGCCTTAAGCCATCTAAAGTAGCTATCTAGCGTAAAGCTATTAAGTAGATAATATATAAAGAAACGCTAGCGCGGAGTTTATAAAAAACTAGAACGCCCAATAATTGCACAAAAATGGCGGGATTACTAATAATCTCGCCTAGTCACAAAAAATAAATTATTCTACGCCATATTCACTGCCTACAACTTTGTAAACAGCATATCCATTGCGCAATGTTGAAAGCTTTAACTCTGGA
>QKFK01000246.1 GCA_003252195.1 Rhodospirillales bacterium | reverse complement strand
AATTGGCTCCGACAGTAGGACTCGAACCTACGACCGAACGGTTAACAGCCGTTTGCTCTACCAACTGAGCTATGTCGGAATAAGCTCGCTTTATATGGTGGGTCGTACCACATAAAGCCGTTTTTACTTAATCCCTGTGCAATATATTATTACAATTACACAAAAATTTAATAACCTAGTTTAATATATTATTACAATCTCTCTAGATTACACTCATCGTATTTAGTGGAGGCCGAACCCGGAATCGAACCGAGGTACAAGGATTTGCAGTCCTCTGCATAACCACTCTGCCATCCGGCCACCGGTGATACGACGCACCAGCAATTACGCTGATAGAGAGTTTTATATATTCCCTTTACAAATAGGTCAATAGTTTTTTCCTTTTTTTTATAAAAAAAATATGAGATGTTTATTTGTGGCGTATTCTTTTATCAAAATACATTAAAAATAGCGGTATTTACGGAGGTTTGGGGTGAGAAGACAATGTTTTATTGTAATAGGCTTTATTAGTCTTGTTATATATGCTGGCGCCGTTAATGCCGAATCTGCTAATTACATTAAACGTCCTGCTTTTATGAGTGAGTATATAGCAAATTCATATATGTTTGAGGAATTTAAGCTTTTTGAACCAATGCAAGTTGTTTTACCTAATGGGGAGCTTGCTAATGATTTTTTATTAGAGCACGAACCTTCTGATAAGATTGAAAATGGATATTGGAATATAAAAGGAGCGACAAAAGAAAGTGAAGAAGACGCAAAAATTGCTTTTTTGAATTATGAAGCTCCAATCTATATAAAGCCAAATGGAAAGCTATTAACGCTGTATAAATATAAAGATACACCTGTTAGGGTTATAAAGGATTATAAAGGTTGGAGGCTGATTTCTGATAAAAGAAATAATTATGGCTGGGTAGAAAATAATCAGTTGAAATATATTGATGGTGATAAATTGCTTGTTTTGCCCGATTATAGTGATGATAAGCTTAAAAATTGGGTGAAAATAAAAGAAGAGATAGACGCTACCAAAGGTTTAATCTCAGCTAAAAAATGCCCAGATAATTTGACCGAAGCAGAAAAAGATTATGTTGGTGAATATACTGCAGGCTACGATGATTATAAATACGTGAATGAAGCTGTTCTTAAATCATATAGACTACAAGCTTATCGTGCGTGTAATAACAATCAAGAACCTTCCATGACGCTTTTATCAAGTGATGCATTCCCCAATATGAAGAGTGATAAATGTAACTGCTTTTATGATGAGATGTTTGTAGGAGTAGAAAAAGAGGAGGTTCTTAAGCGCTTATGGAATAAGCTGAGTGATTTAAAATGCTATAAGCTTAAGTATCATTATAGGTGCGAGCATCTTGCTAATGATGAGGGTGATTTAACCTATGCTTATTCATGTCCGATGAGTTGTTTCACTAAATAAAAAAAATATAGTAGCTAGATTGCATTTAGCATACAAAATATGCTATTAATTATTCGCTTTTTATATTTTTTGCGCACTTTAATTTCAATTTAGCTGGAAGTTGTTGATATGAAAGAAGAAATAATAGCATTCGCTGCTGATCATGGCGGCTTTGAGTTAAAGAATATTTTGTTAGAACACGCCAAATCAAAGGGTTTTAATATTCTTGATTTGGGAACTAACTCAAAAGATTCGGTTGATTATCCAGATTATGCTAAAAAAATGGCTGATGCTATTGAAGATAGTAAGGCAAATATTGGTGTGTTGGTTTGTGGTACAGGAATTGGAATTTCTATTTCTGCTAACCGTTATTCACATATCAGGGCTGCGTTAGTGCATGATGCTTTTGGTGCTAGATTATCTCGCCAACATAATAATGCTAATGTGATTGTTTTTGGTGGGCGCACAACAGGTGATGAAGTTGCCAAAGATTGTTTAGATGTTTTTTTGAGCACAGAGTTTGAGGGTGGTCGCCATCAAAGACGTGTTAGTAAAATGAGTTAATGAGGGGTTATATGTCAGTTAAAGATTTTTATACTAAAGATTTGAGCGAAGTTGATGCAGATTTGTTTGCTGGAATTCAAAAAGAATTAGAGCGTCAACAATATAATATTGAGCTTATTGCCTCTGAGAACATTGTTTCTAAGGCTGTTTTGCAGGCACAGGGCTCTGTTTTAACTAATAAATATGCAGAAGGGTATCCAGGAAAACGCTATTATGGTGGTTGCGAATGTGTTGATATTGCAGAAGATTTAGCAATAGAGCGCGCTAAAAAAATCTTTGGTTGTGAATTTGTAAATGTTCAGCCTCACTCAGGAGCTCAAGCAAACGGTGCAGTTATGTTAGCCCTTGTAGAGCCTCATGATACGATTATGGGAATGTCTCTTGATGCTGGTGGCCACTTAACTCATGGTGCAAAGCCTGCGATGTCTGGTAAGTGGTTTAACGCTGTGCAATACGGTGTACGCAAGGAAGATGGTTTGATTGATTATGATCAAGTTGAAAAATTGGCTTTAGAGAATAAGCCAAAATTAATCATTGCTGGTGGTTCTGCTTATCCAAGGATTATTGATTTTAAACGCTTTAGAGAGATTGCTGATAAAGTAGGTGCGTATTTAATGGTAGATATGGCTCACTTTGCAGGTTTAGTTGCAGGTGGTATACACCCATCACCACTGCCAATTGCCGATATAGTAACTACTACAACTCATAAAACTTTAAGAGGTCCTCGTGGTGGTATGATTTTAACTAATAACCCTGAGCTTGCTAAAAAGATTAACTCAGCTGTGTTCCCTGGTCTGCAAGGTGGTCCATTAATGCATGTTATAGCAGGTAAGGCGGTTTGCTTTGGTGAGGCGTTAAAGCCAGAGTTTAAGGTATATGCTAAGGCAGTGGTAGATAATGCCAAAGCACTTGCTGAGGTATTAAAGTCAAGAGGGCTTGATATAGTTTCAAACGGTACAGATACTCACTTGATGTTGGTTGATTTACGCCCAAAAGGCTTAAAAGGTAATATCACCGAAAAGTCTTTAGAAAGAGCAAATATCACATGTAATAAAAATGGTATTCCTTTTGATCCAGAAAAACCAATGGTAACATCTGGTGTGCGTCTTGGCACTCCTGCTGGTACATCAAGAGGGTTTGGTGTTGAAGAATTTAAGCTAATCGGTAACTTGATTTGTGATGTAGTTGATGGCCTTAAAGAAAACCCAGAAGATAATTCTAAGGTTGAAAACGAAGTTAAGGCTAAGGTTGTTGAACTATGCCGTAAATTCCCAATTTATGGTGATCTTTAATTCTTTGTAAGGAGATATAATATGCGCTGTCCTTTTTGCGGTGAAATTGATACACAAGTTAAAGATTCACGCCCTACAGATGATAAGTCTGCTATAAGAAGAAGACGTTTTTGTCCTTCTTGTGCATCTCGCTTTACTACCTTTGAAAGAGTTCAATTACGTGACTTAGTAGTGATTAAAAAGACTGGAGAAAGACGTGATTTTGACAGAGATAAACTTTACCGCTCTTTAGGTATTGCTTTAAGAAAACGTCCTATCTCCTCAGAACAAATAGAAAAAGTTGTAAATGCTATTCAGCGAAAACTTGAAAGTTCTGGTGAAAGTGAAATTCCATCAACTGAGATTGGTGAGTTGGTAATGGAGTATCTAAAAGAGCTAGATCAAGTAGGTTATGTTCGCTATGCCTCTGTTTATAGAGACTTTGCCGAAGCCAAAGACTTTGGTGAGTTTATCGGCGGCTTGCATGGTGAAGAGTAGCTATACGATTACAGAAACAAACTTTATGAAGCTTGCTATTGCTATGGGACGGCAAGGTTTGGGTAAGGTTTGTCCTAATCCATCGGTTGGATGCGTAATTGTTAAAGAAGGTCATATAATAGCCAAATCTCGCACCGCTGATGGTGGTCGTCCTCATGCAGAGACAGAAGCTCTTAAAATAGCTGGCGTAATGGCTGAAGGTTCTGAGGTTTATGTTAGCTTAGAGCCATGCTCGCATCATGGTAAAACACCGCCATGTGCCGAGGCTTTGATTAAAGCTAAGGTGGCTAAGGTCTATATAGCTTGCCTTGATTCAGATGAAAGAGTATCTGGTAGAGGCGTTAAAATGCTTCAAGATGCAGGGATAAGTGTTGATGTGGGCTTGTGCGCAGATGAAGCACGTAAGGGAAATCAGGGGTTTTTCAAAAGAGTAGAAGCTAATTTGCCATTAGTTACGGTTAAGATAGCATCGTCTATGGATGGGAAAATAGCTCTTTCTAATGGCGAGAGTAAATGGATAACAGGGGAATATGCTCGTAGATATGGTCATAAATTGCGTGCTGAGCATGATGCAATTATGATTGGGGCTGCAAGTGTAGTATCAGATAATCCGATGCTGGATTGTCGCATCGAGGGGCTTAATAAATACTCACCAATAAGAATTATTACTGATGGAAAAAACAATAAAATCAATGATATCTATAATATAGTTAAGTCATCACATGATATAAAGACTTATCTGCTTTATAATGGGAATCAAGACGAACGTACCGATAAACTTGCGCAAAATGGTGTTGAGTTAATAAAGGCGGATAGTCTAGATGATGGTTCGTTGGATATGCGTAACGTTTTACATAAAATCGCTGAAATTGGTGTTACTAGGTTGCTTGTTGAAGGTGGGGCAAGATTGGTATCTGCATTTATAGAGCAAAATTTAGCAGATTATGTTTATTGGTTTAGAGCTCCATTTTGTATTGGCAATGATGGATTGTCAGCAATTAAAAATATTGGTTTAACGGCTCTTGCCAATAAGCAAAATTATAACTATGTTGAAAGCATAAAATTAGGCGTAGATTTATTGGATATATATGAAGTTAGGAGATAAGCATGTTTACTGGTATTGTCACAGATTTAGGCGAAGTAAAATCAATTGAGAAAAGCGGAGATACTAAATTCTCATTTTATACAGAATATTCTGCTAAGGAAATTGAAATCGGTTCTTCTATTGCTTGCTCTGGTGTTTGCTTAACTGTGATTGATAGAGGCTTTGATGAAGCTAAGGGGAAAAACTGGTTTACTATGCAGGCATCTGGAGAGACCTTGTCAAAAACAATATTAGGCTCATGGGAGATTGGCTCTAAGGTGAACTTTGAACGTGCTATGTGTATTGGTGATGAACTGGGCGGTCTCATGTTGATGGTGTGGCTGAAGTTACATCAATTACTCCAGAAGGTGAGTCTCTTCGTTATAAATTCAAAGTACCGCAAGAATTTAAAAAATTTATAGCATCTAAAGGCTCTGTTGCTATTGATGGTGTGTCATTAACAGTAAATGAAGTTGAAGATGATGTGTTTGGTGTGAATATTATCCCTCACACACAAAAAGTAACGACTTTTGGTACTTATAAGGTTGGCTCTAAAGCAAATTTTGAAATTGATATGCTAGCTAGGTATGTATCAAGATTGTTGGACAAATAGTCTATTTTGTTTGATTTTGTAAAAATTGTTGAGTATGTCATTGGTAAATAATAGAATGATTCTATAAAACCAAATGAGGTAATAATATGTCTGACAATAATGCTTTATCTATGCAAGATGTTAAAAATAATCCGCTCCTATCTAACAAAGTTGGGGGTAAATTTAATGGATTGCTCGAGGTTGCAGATATAATAGAAGAGCTTAATCAGGAGCTTGGGGTTAAGGTGGAAATGCCTAAGACCTTTGTTCTTTCTACAGATGCTTTTAATAAGATTAGCTTTGATGCAGACAATAAACCTCAAATACCAGAAGAGATCGTTAATGATGCTATGCGTAGCTTGGTAGCATGTGGTGGTAATGTTGCCGTACGTTCAAGTGCCAGCGTTGAAGATGTGGGTGGTAAAACCAACTCTGGTGCATTTGATTCTGTGCTAAATGTACAGAGCAAGGCAGATATGATAAAAGCGTTAGAGCAAGTTTATGGTTCTCTATATAACCCTGAGGTGCTAGCTAATCACGATAAAAAAGACCTTAAAATGGCGGTTCTAATCCAAAAAATGATACCATCTCCAGAGGTTGCTGGTGTTACATATTCTGAAGATTTTGCTGGTGATGCTTATGTTGTGATGAATTGCGTTAATAACAAAACAGCAGATAAACTAGTGATGGCTCAGGACAATGGTAAGGTGCTCAAATGCTCTAAATTTGTGACTGGTGCTGTGAATATGGAAACTGGTGATACCACAATTCATAGGCTAACCGCGGATGTTTTGCGTAGAAGCGATAGTGAAGAGTTTTTCTGCCATAGAACCGATAATAAGAATGAAGCAATGCGTCATCAATTAAATAAATCAGACAATGATATTCCTAATCTATCTGCTTTGTTTAATATGACTGTAATCGCAAATAAGATGGAAGAGAAATTAGGTCGCCCAGTTGATGTTGAGTTTGCTGTTTCTAAAGACAAAGACGGCAATGACTTAATTAGCATATTACAACAAAGAGCATATATATCACCTAATAATTTTAAGATTGTAAGTCACGCTAATGGTGATTTGAGTGGCTACCCCAAAAATGATAGTGGCATTATAGAAGGTCAAGTTCTTACAACTGATATAACTCTTAATATGAAGCCAGAAGAATTAGACGGTAAAATTTTAATATCTAAACTCTCTAAGTCTAGAAGTGATTTTGATAGTGATAGAGATTTTCAAGAATATAAACTTGATAGCTTTCTAAGTAATGTTACCACTATGCAAGAGATTAAAAGCGAATATACGCCAAAGCTAAGAATAGATAATAGTGGTATTATCTCAAACATTCTATATGGACATTATGGTAACCAGTTAAGAGAAAGTAATCAGCCATTCTTTATGACTAATGATAAATCCGCTTTTGCAGATATCAACAATGGTGATAAAATCCGCATTGACTTAAATACTGGAAGTTATAAAATCCTACCAAAAGAAAATGAAAAGCTCAAAACCGCTGTGATGGGTAAGCTATCTCAGCAAAGATAGTGGAATTGTAAAATGTTAGCCTCTATAGAAGAAATAATTGAAGATGCCAAAAACGGTAAAATGTTTATTTTGGTAGATGATGAATCTCGTGAAAATGAGGGTGATGTTATTATTCCTGCTGAAAAGTCTACGCCT
>QKFK01000030.1 GCA_003252195.1 Rhodospirillales bacterium | reverse complement strand
ACTAATAATTTACTACAAAAATATCTTGCAACATGATTAAATTAGGATTTATAATATACCTTATAGGGGTATATGGTATAAGAGGATAAAATGGATACAGGAAACATAAATAAAAAAGACAAATTAAACCGCATTAACCGTATTAATGGTCAAGTCGAAGGCGTAAAAAAAATGATTGATGAAGGCAAATATTGCATAGACATCATAACTCAAATAAGCGCCATTCGCTCTGCATTATCGTCTCTTTCTGGAATTATTCTTCAAAACCATATTGAACATTGTCTTGTCCATGCATTTGAGCAACAAGACAAAGAATTACAAGAAAAAATGATTAAAGAAATTATGGATGTATATAAAAAACACGCCTAATTAATGGAGAAAAAACATGTCTTGCTGTTGCCATGAAAAAAAAGAAAATAACGATGCAACAACCTGTTGTTCAGAAACAAAAACAAGTTGCTGTAGCGGGCATACACAGGTTGAAGAGCATAAATCTTCATGTTGCTCTCATGACCATAACCACTCTATAGATTGGGTATCTCTCATAAGTTTATTGGTTTGCATTATAGCATATTTTGTACCTTTCTCTCCTTTCAAATCTGAAAAACTTTTAACCTTTAGCTCATCTATAACGGAGCTTATCGGTCAAATGTGGTGGGGTGTTGCTTTTGGTATAATTTTCACAGGATTAATGTCATACGTACCAAAATCTGTAATAGGAAAATTACTAGGCACAAAAAAAGGATTGAAAGGCATTCTGAAAGCTACATTAGCTGGGGTTGTGTTAGATATGTGCAATCACGGAATATTGATGATTGCAGCCAAATTATATCAAAAAGGTGCTCGCCTTGGTCAGGTTATGGCTTTTTTAATTGCCAGCCCATGGAACTCTCTATCACTAACAATAATTATGATATCATTAATTGGAGTTAAGTGGACTGCAGCTTTCATTGTTTTATCAATGCTTATTGCGATTATAAGTGGGTTAATTTTCGATAAATTAGTTGAAAAACAAATATTACAACCAAATCCTAACTCCGAAGATTTTGACGAAGATATAAGCATAACAAGCATACTAATAGACACCGCAAAAGCGCACAAACCATCTTTTAAAGGTCTAATAAGATTTTTAATCACGTCTACAAAGGAAAGCACAATGATTGTACGCTGGCTTTTGATTGGCGCGATTATAGCCTCTGCAATAAGAACTTTTGTGCCCTCTGATTTGTATCATGAATATTTAGGAGCCTCTCTATTAGGTCTTTTAGTAACGTTGCTTTTTGCAACTATTATTGAGGTTTGCTCCGAGGGTTCTGTACCAATTGCTTCAGACTTACTAACTAGAGCTGGGGCTCCTGGGAATGCCTTTGCCTTCTTGATGACTGGTGTTGCAACTGACTACACAGAAATGATGATTATTAGAGAAGCCACAAAATCATGGAAAACCGCGCTATTTATACCATTGGTATGCGTGCCTCAGGTAATAGCAATCAGTTACATCTTAAATAATCCAATCTTCCAATAAGCCCTTAACCCACCATACTTGAGATGAATATGTTATAGCTCTTGTTATTTATAAAATATCATATGACAGGAGCTAGCTCTGCACCAACTTATCCGATATTTTGCAACACAAGCCTTAAGTATTAATACTGTGTTTCCTAATAAAAAAGAGCCTCTATAACAAGGCTCTTAAATAATTTACACATTATATCATTTATTATGCCAGCTCTCTAAGAGCCCCTATTATATCTTTAACAGAATAAGGCTTTTGCACAAAGAATACGTTTTCTTGTTGCAAAATCTCAGTAAGTCTTTCTTCTCGATTAAAGCCACTTACAAACAATGCTCGCAAGGAAGGGTTAAGTTGCTTCATTTCTAGGTATAAATCTTTACCACTCATTTTAGGCATAACAACGTCTAACACAACCACATCAAAAGAATTTGGCTGTTCAGAATATATCCTTAAAGCTTTTTCAGGGTCATTCACCGCAACCACCTTATAACCCAGAGTTTCTAATATTTCTTTTCCTGCTTCTAACAATATTTCTTCATCATCAACAAGAAGAACTTTACCATCCCCTATATATTCTTTTCCTTCTTCCACGTTACTATCGCTTTCAACCTTTTGGGTACTTAAAGGCAAATATATCTTAAAGTTAGACCCTTTCTCTAACTCTGATTCTATTTCTATTGCGCCATTGATGTCATTAATATACCCATACACCGCAGACAAACCAAGACCTGTTCCTTTACCTACTCCCTTTGTTGTAAAGAATGGCTCAAAAACTCTATCTTTTGTCTCTTGAGACATACCCATACCATCATCAATAATTTCAAGAAGGAGGAACTCGCCTTCTCTGATATTATAAAGGCTATTCTTACAATAATTTTCATCAAGAGTTACATTTGATGTTTTGATTGTGATTGTGCCTTTATCCGTAATAGCATCTCTTGCATTTACGCCAAGATTTAACACAGCCGATTGCAACTGAGCTTTATCTCCTTCAATAAAATCTAAAGGAGCAGAAAGCTCTTTTTTAACCGTAATTCTGCGATCAATACCACGCTCAAGCAGTAACATGGTTTCTTTTATACAATCATGTGCTGACAATGTTTCAATTTTAACATTGGCTTTGCGTGAGAACAACAACAACTGAGATGTAAGCTCCGAGGCTCTTTTACTTGCTTTAAGAATAGTTTCTGTATATTTAATCAACGGATTATCTGCACCCATCTTGATTGACAATAGCTCTGCAGAACCCATAATACCAGACAACATATTATTAAAGTCATGGGCAATTCCGCCTGCTAGCTGACCGATAGAATCCATTTTTTGAGACTGACGCAACTGATCTTGGAGCTTTTCTTTTTCTTTGGCTGTCTTTAAGCTTTCTGTAATATCAACCAACATAACCAAGGTCATTGGCTTTGGTTCCATATCAATAGTGATACTACGGCTTTCAACTATTTTTTCTTCGCTCTTTAGATTGTATATTCTATATATGCTATCTCTTCTGTCTGTTGACACCAAACCATGCTCAATAATTTGCTGAACATTTTTATATGAATCCTCATGCACAAAGTCCAATATCCTTAAGCCAACAATATCATCACTATCGTTAGTCCCCATTAACTTTGCCAAAGTGTAGTTAGCATAAGTCACAACACCTTCGTCATATAAAAACATTGGAATAGGGGCGGCATTAACCATCGCACGGTGATTAGCTTCACTCACTCTCAAACGCTGTTCGACATCGCGTCTTTCTTTTATCTCTGTTTGCAAACGCCTATTCCACAACACGAAAACAGATAAAAGCATCACAACAAAGAATGAAACAGACAGAGTTATCCTTGCATAATTTTTTACATCTTCACGATTCAGCTTCACAAAGTGCAGCCACTTATTTATCAATCTACGTTTTTGCTGCTCTGATATAGATGTAATAATTTTATCTATAACATTGATAACGGGAGCCATATTTTTGTGACCGACAAACACAAAATTCTTAGTTAAATCAGTCGAGGCAACAGCTCTAATTCTACCAAGATGATGCACATCTGCCAAATAGCTAGTTGGCAAATATTCGCCTAAATAAGCATCGCTACTTCCATCAGCTACCGCGAGCAAACCTTCATAAGCAGATTTTGCTGAATATGCGAATATATTTTTATATTTCAACAAAGCTCTTTTAAGCCCTGCATCACCCTCTTCAATTGCAATAACCCTTCCTTGCAAATCTTCAATCTTTTCAACCAAGAAATTTTGAGGAGACATAAATATATATTTCTTAGATGAAATATAAGGCGAGGTCATAACTATACTTGGATCATTCGCATCAAAACCACTTTGATCAGCACCACTTATAATATCGACTTTACCACTCTCAAACAGAGACAATGCTTCTTGCTGACTTGTTGTTGGAACAATCTCAAATTTAACCCCTGTTTTGTCAGACATGAATTTTATATATTCAGATGACACACCATGATAAACCCCTGCTTCATCCAAAAATTCATATGGTACAAGATGCCTATTTATAGCTATCTTAATTTTCTTATAGCCTTTTACAGCATCAATATCTCTATCGGTTATCTCAATGCCTTTTTCATCTTGATCATAAACTCTTTCACTGGGGTTGTTGAGCCACTTTGTCTCAACCTTAGCAAACTCTTCTTCTTTAACTAAAGATAGATTACTGTTTATTTTATAAATTAAATTATTATGCTTCCTGTTCACTCCTGCATATAAAAACACACTTGGCATATTCTTTTTAGAAGCAGCTATATCATATTGAGCTGTCAATCTAAAATGGCGTAGAAGCACATCACTTTCTACAAAAGCAGCTATATCCTCTTTTTCAAGAGCGGCCACCATTACGTCAACATTATCAAAATAAACAATTTTTTCTGACGGTACTCTACTCAAAACATGCATGTTATAAATAGATTCCTTTAACATGCCAATTTTATAACTTTTTTTAGCTAAGCCTTCGAGCGAAAAACCAACCCCAAGCTTTTTATGAGCAGAACCTTTTATGCTATAGAACAAACCAGCGGATAATTTATAAAGAGGTACAGATGTCACCAAATCATATCTGTTAGCTATATCTCTAGTTACCAAACCATGAAAATCTGCTTTGCCTTCTTTTAAAAGTAACAATGATTCCTGCATAGGTGCAGAAACAAATTCTATCTTTGTATTAGATTGCTTACCCCACAAGCGCCATATATCAGCCATAAGACCGTCTGGTGCTTTAGTTTCATTAGTGGAGTAGTACAATATTGGAATATTATCAGGAAGTGCTACAACGATTTTAGAGCTAGAGGCATCGCAAACTTTACCACCAATCGTAGCAAAGATAATTGTGAAAACAAAAAAGATACATGCTAATAATTTGTTATTATAATTTTTTTTCACTAACGCACCCAGATGTTATTACCCCAATTAACAGCACCTATCTGTAAGGTTACTATAAAACTAGCATTGATACTACTAAAAATATAGTTAGTACCGACACTTCAACCTAGTCTAATATTAAAATCTTTCTAAATCACAACAAAGATACCTCAAAACAATCATTTTTAATATACAAACAATGGACTAACCCAAAAGCTTAACCTTATACAAACAGCTAAATTAATGGCTATTAGTATATAGTCTTTTTTAGAAAATAAATTTTTAGCAACTCACTCAAAAAAACAAAAAAACTTTTGTTTAC
Organism: Rhodospirillales bacterium; assembly: GCA_003252195.1. Taxonomy (GTDB): domain Bacteria; phylum Pseudomonadota; class Alphaproteobacteria; order QKFK01; family SZUA-500; genus SZUA-500. Next base: position 134 of record QKFK01000030.1, on the reverse strand, counting down.
ATAATTTTACAAAAAAATTATTGAATATCGATACAAAAATACTTAATCTTTAAGTATAAAAATATCGATATAAAAAGGGCTAATAATAAAGTGAAAAACTCCATTCGCGATAATGAACAAAGAAAAGCAGGGAT
>QKFK01000011.1 GCA_003252195.1 Rhodospirillales bacterium | reverse complement strand
TTTGCAATTTGCGCATTAAATATTCTTTACCCTTATCTGTGATTGAGTAAATTTTTTTGCTGTGTGTGTTGTCGTCATTATCGTCGCCACTTAAAGAAATCATTTTCTCTTCTAAAAGTTTTTCTAAAGTTGGGTAGATAGAACCATAGCCAATTCTTTGAACGTGGCTAAAGGCACCCTCAGTGCAACTTTTATTGATTTCATATCCTGTGGCGTCTTTCATCATTAAAACACCAAGGCAGATAATTTTTGCGTCCATTCCTATACTCTTAAAATGATTGTATCGGTTCGATAGTATTAATATGCTATATAATGCACCATATTCTATAATATGTCTAGGGTTTATTTATGAGCATTTGCTGTAATTAGGATGTGCAGATTTTATTATATTGGTTGACCGCGCTATTCTAGTCGATAAAATATATCATATTAAAAATGGTAGGGGTAAAGGAAGTGGAAGATTTAACAGAGTTAAAGAAGACGCCGTTATATGATTTGCATATAAAAAACAAAGCAAAAATGGTGCCTTTTGCTGGATATGCCATGCCTGTGCAATATCAAGATGGGATAGTTGCTGAACATAATCATTGCCGTAAATATGCAGGGCTTTTTGATGTGTCTCATATGGGGCAATGTTGTTTTTTTGGTAAAAACGTGGCAAAAATTTTTGAAGAAATTGTGCCGTCAGATTTTGTCTCTCTTTCAGAAGGAAAGCAAAAATACACTTTGCTAACGAATCAATATGGCGGAATTGAAGATGATTTGATGGTAGCTAATTTGGGCGATTATTATTATGCGGTGGTTAACGCATCGCGTAAAGATAATGACTTTGCATATATGAATAATCATTTTTCTGGTAAATGTGATTTTGAGATCTGGGCAGACAGAGCTTTGCTTGCACTTCAAGGTCCATATGCTGGCGAAGTTATGGCTAAAATCGTTCCACAAACAATAGAAATGAAGTTTATGGATGCTGCTAGAATAGAGATTGAAGGACTTAAATGCATTGTAACTCGTACTGGTTATACTGGCGAAGATGGTTTTGAAATTTCGGTTAAGGCAGATAAGGCAACTGAGCTAGCTGAATTAATTTTAAAAGATGATAATGTTAAGTTAATCGGGCTTGGTGCTCGAGATACGCTGCGTTTAGAAGCTGGTCTTTGCTTATATGGAAATGATATTAATCAACACACAAGTCCGATTGAGGCTAATCTTAAATGGGCGGTTTCAAAAAGCCGTAGAGAAAATGGTGGTTTTGTCGGAGATAAAGTGATTTTGCAGCAGCTTGAAAGTGGTGTTTCAAAATTATTAGTTGGGGTTAAACCAGTGGGCAAAGCTCCTGCAAGAGCTCATACACCGATATTATCGTCAGATGGTATTGTGATTGGTGAGATAACTTCTGGTACGTTTTCGCCAACATTGTCAGAGCCAATTGCTATGGGTTATGTGAATGTGCGCCATGCAAATTCTGGCACTAAAGTATTTTTAGAAGTAAGAGGCAAGCAGATGGATGCAGAAGTGGTTGCTCTTCCATTTGTGGCACATAATTATAAAAGGTAAGGAAAAATAAAATGAACAATATGAAATACGCAAAATCACATGAATGGCTAGTAATGGACGGTGATATCGCAACTGTGGGTATTACTTTTTATGCGCAAGAACAACTTGGTGATGTTGTGTTTGTAGAATTGCCTGATGTTGGTAAAAAAGTTGCCGTTGGTGGCGAGATTGCTGTTGTTGAATCTGTTAAAGCAGCTAGTGAAATTTATTCACCAGTTTCAGGCGAAGTTGTTGAGACAAATTCAGCTTTGCAAGATACTCCAGAGCTTATTAATCAAGCCCCAGAAGCAGAAGGTTGGATTTATAAAATCAAACTTAGCGATAAAAATGAACTAGAAGTTTTGTTAGATGAAAATCATTATAAAAGATTAGTAACGGATTTAGATTAATGCGCTATTTGCCTCTTACCGATGCCGATAGAACCAAAATGTTGGACGCTATCGGTGCAAAATCAATCGATGAATTATATAACGATGTGCCTGATGCTGTTTATGATAAAGGTGAGATAAATATACCTAATCATAAGAGCGAAATGGAGGTTGTAGATTTGATGTCAAAAATGGCATCTAAAAATATCTCAGCTTCATCTGTGCCATTTTTTATTGGGGCGGGTTGCGCTAAGCATTATATTCCATCAGCAACAGATTATTTGATTCAAAGAGGCGAATTTTTAACCGCATATACTCCTTATCAGCCCGAGGTGAGCCAAGGGACATTGCAGGTGTTGTTTGAGTTCCAGACTCAAGTTGCCATGATTATGGGAATGGAGATTGCTAATGCGTCAATGTATGACGGGGCAACTGCCACAGCAGAGGCTGTTTCTATGGCAAGCCGTATTACAAAACGTAAAAAGGCGATAATATCAGGTGGCGTTCACCCACATTTTAAAGAAGTTATAAAAGGTTTTACTCAATTTATTGAGATTGAGTGTGATGATTTAGCACCAGATGTATTAGGATTAGAGGATTTAATTGGTAGGATTGACGAGCAAACCGCTTGTGTGGTGGTGCAATTGCCTAACTTCTTGGGCGGAATTAAAGACTACACAGCTTTAGCAGGTGAATGCCATAAAAATGGGACGTTATTGATTGTTGCTAATAGCGAGCCACTTGCATTTGGTGCGATTAAATCACCAGGTGAAATGGGTGCAGACATTGTAACAGCAGAGGCGTTGTCTTTAACTGTAGGAATGAGCTTTGGCGGACCCGCATTGGGCTTGCTTGCAACTAAAAAAGAATATATCCGCAATATGCCTGGGCGTATTTGTGGGCAGACCACCGATAGCGATGGTAAAAGAGGGTTTGTTCTAACTTTATCTACCCGTGAGCAACATATCAGGCGTGAAAAGGCAACTTCTAACATTTGTACAAACTCAGGGCTGATGGCGACAGCTTTTTCAATAAACATGACTATGCTTGGTGAAAAGGGATATAAATCTCTTGCTCTGCAAAACCATGCTAAAGCTGTGCAACTCAAAAAAGCATTGAGTGAAGTTGCTAAAATTAAGGTGTTAAACACAAGCTTCTTTAATGAGTTTGTGGTTGATTTGGGTCAAGATGCAGCAAATGTTTGTGATGAATTATTAAAGCAAAAAATATTAGGAGGCGTGCCTCTTTCTAAGTTCTATCCGTCATATCCAGAATTGCGTAATCACTTGTTGGTTTGCGCAACAGAAGTTAATAAGGATGAAGATATTAATCTATTTGCTACAAAATTGGCGGAGGTTCTAAATGGTTGAGACTTTTACAGGGAATAAAGGTTTGCAGATTGAAGAACCGTTGATTTTTGAGCAAGGCTCTAAAGATTTATCTGCGGTAGATATTAGTGAGTTGGATATTGAGTTAGATTGTTTAGGTGGCTTAACCAGAGATGGTGAAATAGGCTTGTCTGGATTGTCTGAACCTCAAGTGATTAGGCATTATACTAGGCTTTCACAAAAGAACTATAACATTGATGCAGGTTTTTATCCGCTTGGCTCTTGCACCATGAAATATAACCCTCGCCTTAATGAAAAAATGGCAAGGTTAGCTGGCTTTGCTGATGTGCATCCATGTCAATCAGATGCGAGTGCTCAAGGTGCGCTAGAGTTGGTTTATACGCTTGCACAAAGCCTAAAAGAATTAACTGGCATGGCAGATGTGGCAATGTCTCCAGCTGCGGGTGCTCATGGCGAGTTGTGTGGCGTTATGACGATTAAAGCCGCCCATGTTGATAGTGGCGAAGATGCCAATAGAAGTATAGTTCTAGTGCCTGAATCTGCTCATGGAACAAACCCTGCAACTGCTGCTCTTTGTGGTTATAAAATTGAGAATATTAAAACCAACGATCAAGGCAGAGTTGATTTGGCTTATTTGCAAGACAGATTATCTGGCGATAAAGGGGCTGATGTTGCTGCTTTGATGCTCACTAATCCTAATACTTGTGGTTTGTTTGAACGTGATATTGTTAAAATATCTGAATTGTTGCATAAGTCAGGCGCTTATTTCTACCTCGATGGGGCTAATTTTAATGCTGTGGTCGGCAGGGTGAGAATTGCAGATTTAGGTGTTGATGTTATGCATATTAATTTGCATAAAACATTCTCAACCCCTCATGGTGGAGGTGGCCCAGGTTCTGGCCCAACGGTTTTGAGTGAAAAGCTTTCAAAATATGCGCCACTTCCATTCGTTGAAAAATTATCTGATGGTTCGTTTAAGTTGGTTGAACATGCTGAGGAATGTCCAAGTCGCAAGCCGTTTGGTCGCATGAAAGGCTTTAATGGGCAATTTGGTGTGTTTGTAAGGGCTTTGTCATATATTTTATCAATGGGTAAAGATGGGCTTAAACAAGCATCTGGTGATGCCGTGCTTAATGCAAATTATATTATGTCTCAACTCAAAGGTGATTATCATGCTTGTTTTGAGGGTTATTGTATGCATGAGGCCTTGTTTGACGATTCTAGCTTAAAAGGCACAGATGTTACTACGCTAGATATTGCAAAATCATTGCTAGATGAGGGTTTCCACCCGATGACGATGTATTTCCCATTAGTAGTGCATGGGGCGATGTTGATTGAGCCAACCGAGACAGAGGCAAAAGATACGTTAGACAGCTTTATAGGTACGATGAAGCATATTCTAACAAAGGCAAAAAGCGATGCTAAAGACGAAGTGCTTAATGCACCAGCTTTAACCCCTGTAAAAAGGCTTGATGAAACAAAAGCGGCTAGAAACCCAGTGCTAAGGTACGAGAAATAGCTTTTAAGAATTTACTTGGCTTTATGTTTCTAATGTAACACTGCCTGTGTAAGCTAGTGGAAATTTGTTTGAAGAAATATCTATTAAAATCGCCATTTATTCAGGGGTGGGATTTTGTTATTTATAGTCAGAGATAGGCAATTAGTGGTGTTTGTGCGCAAATAATTGCCTATTTTCGTGATATCCATTTATTCAGTTTAGATTGCCAGCCTTTTTAACAAAGATAGTCTAACTTTTTTATTGCGTTGAGCTAACTAAAACATCATTTGGGTTGGTTGATGGTTCGCTGTAGCAACTAACATCAGCCAAAGTTCTGTAGCAAAATACAGGTGCTTTTTTAGGAGGGCGTTTAGGATATTCTTGGCAATAATCTGTGTTAAACATTTTTTCTCTGATAGAAGAGCAATCTTTGCCTGTAACCCAAGAAGCTACATGGTCACCAAGGGTTTTGTCGCTGTTAATTACACTTACGCCTTCAACAATGCCAAATGTTGTTAAATTAGAAGGGCTGCCTAAAATAGATTCGTTAGGCTGATTCCATGATGTGCAAGCAGACGCTAGTAGCAATATGCCAATTGTGCAAAAGCTAGATATG
>QKFK01000033.1 GCA_003252195.1 Rhodospirillales bacterium | reverse complement strand
CATATATATGGCTTTAGGTTCGGTAAATTTATTACCTATTATGATATTCATTTTATAATTTATGGTTTGGTTATTTTATTGGTTTTTGCTTTAGGTGTTAGTTTGTTGCTAATATCTGCCAATATTCCTCTGGCGTTGGTTAAAGATGCCTCCGTTACTGCGTACTTTTTTGTTTATGAACATGCATGCAAGCTTTTGGGCAAAACGTTTGAAAATAGAAAGGTTGCAAAAGGTTTAGCGCCATCGGGGCAAATTGCGGCAGATGAAAGCGGAAAACAATATAAGCCAAAGAAAAACAAACCTAAAAAAGAAAAAGCCGAGGCTGTTGTTCAGCATATAGAGCCTGTTGTAGAAGAAGAAACAAAAACAGAGCCAAAAAAGAGCAAATCTGTTTCAAAGGGTCGTGTTTCTGCCAGTGGTTATGAATTTCCATCAATTGATTTATTATGCAAACCATCTTCAGATGAAAATGTTTGTGCGTTGAGCGAAGAAGAATTGGCGGAAAATGCTTCGGATTTAGAAAAAGTGCTAGAAGAATTCGGGGTTAAAGGCTCAATTGTTAAGGTTCGCCCAGGGCCTGTGGTTACATTATATGAGTTAGACCCTGCACCTGGGACAAAAACATCGCGAGTTATTGGCTTGGCCGATGATATTGCGCGCTCTATGAGTGCAGTTTCAGTGCGTATTGCGGTGGTTGCAGGAAGCAATACAATTGGTATTGAAATGCCAAATGCTAAACGTAATACCGTATGGTTAAGAGAGCTTTTAGAAGGCACTCAATTTACTGAGAATAAAGGTAGCTTGACCATGTCTTTGGGCAAAGATATTGGGGGCACTCCTTTTTATGCAGATTTAGCAAAAATGCCTCACCTGCTAGTGGCAGGAACAACTGGTTCAGGTAAATCAGTGGGTGTAAATTCAATGATTTTATCTTTGTTATATAAGCTCGAGCCTAGTGAGTGTCGTCTTATCATGATTGACCCAAAAATGCTGGAATTGTCGGTTTATAATGGTATTCCGCATTTGCTAACCCCTGTTGTTACCGACCCTGGTAAGGCAGTAGTGGCACTTAAATGGGCAGTTAGAGAGATGGAGGACCGCTATAAAGCTATGGCGCAAATGAATGTGCGCAATATTACGGGCTATAATGCTAAGTTAAAAGAAGCTGCTAAAAATGGTGAAGTCTTAAAAAGAACCGTGCAGACAGGCTTTGATGCAAGCACTGGCAAACCAACGTATGAGGAGCAAGAGTTAGATTTAACCCCGCTTCCTTATATCGTTATTATAGTTGATGAAATGGCAGATTTAATGCTGGTTGCTGGAAAAGATGTTGAAGCTGCAATTCAAAGATTGGCACAAATGGCTCGTGCCGCTGGCTTGCACTTAATTATGGCAACACAAAGACCGTCTGTTGATGTTATCACTGGAACGATTAAAGCAAACTTTCCAACGCGTATTAGTTTCCAAGTAACCTCAAAAATTGATAGTAGAACAATTTTAGGTGAGCAAGGCGCAGAGCAACTGCTTGGTATGGGTGATATGCTCTATCAACCAGCAGGACAACGCCCAATCCGTGTTCATGGAGCATTTGTTAAAGATAGCGAAGTGGAAAGTATCGTTGAACATCTAAAAGACCAAGGAGAGCCTGACTACGAGGATTCTGTAACTGAGGACGCAGGAGAATCAATGGTAGACGTAATGATTGGCGGAAACATGGAATCTGGCGATGATATGTATGACCAAGCAGTAGCTATTGTGCTACAAGATAGAAAAGTTTCTACATCATATATTCAGCGCAAGCTAAGGATAGGCTATAACCGCGCAGCAAGCATTGTTGATAGAATGGAAGCAGAAGGACTTGTGGGCGAGGCTAATCATGTGGGTAAGCGCGAAATACTTGTTCCTGACAACAATTAACCCTTGTTTTTGAGCCCAATTAATATACTCTGATTTTAACAAATTAGCTTAAAATATCGGGGTAAAATAATATGAAACGCTTGTTTTTAGCACTTTTCTTAGTATTTGTTTCTGTTCCAAGTTTTGTGCAGGCTCAAGAGGCTGGTGCGTCAGAATATTTTTCATCAGATTTAAAAGGTGCTGCAAGAGCAAAGGCGCTTAAAGAGGTTGAAGATTACCTTAGAGGTATTCGCACCATGAAAGCTAGTTTTTTGCAATCTTCTTCTAACGGAGATGCAGCTCAAGGAACAATGGCAATGGCTAGGCCAGGAAGAATGCGCCTTGAATATGACCCGCCATCAGGTGTTCTAGTTATTTGCAACGGCAAACATATTATTTATTATGATAAATCTGTTGATCAGGTGACTTATATTGATATGGATTCAGTGCCTGCTACAATGATTTTAAAAGATGAAATAAGCTTTAATGACAAGACTATAGTGGTGACTAACGTTGCAAGAGAGCCTGGATCGTTAGAGGTAACCATGGCTAAGAAGGGCGACTTAGAATCTGGTAACATTACTCTTGTGTTTACAGTGAAACCATTGAAGTTAAAGCAATGGCGCGTTGTTGATGCTCAGAATATCACTACCACGATTTCATTGTTTGATGTTAAATCATCAATATCAATGAGCGGGGACTTGTTTAAGTTTAAGCGCCCTAAAAAAGAAGAGTTTTAAGTTGTTTTAATAAAAAGCATTATTATCTTTTGTACATGGTTATAAAAGATTGAACGCGCTTGGCAAAAAAAGGAAAAAACATGCCTCAGACAATTAAAATAGCAACATGGAATGTAAATTCTATAAGAATAAGACTTGAATTGCTAGAAAAGCTTACAAAAGAAGAAGCTCCAGATGTTATTTGTTTGCAAGAGACAAAGGCTAAGAACGAAGATTTTCCTGAAAATGAAGTTAAAGCCATGGGTTATCAATATGTGGCGTATAATGGCATGCCTTCATATAACGGCGTTGCTATATTATCTAAAATACCTTTAGAGAAGGTTCGTGTGCAGAACTGGGTAGGAAAAGATGATTGCCGTCATATCATAGCAGAGGTAAACGGTGTTGAGATACATAGTTTGTATGTCCCTGCGGGTGGAGATGAGCCAGACCCTGTCATAAACATTAAATTTGCCCATAAGCTAACGTTCTTAGATGATATATCAGAGTGGAGTGAGCAAAACAAAGAAGAGTTAAGCAAAAAGAAAATGGTTTTTTGCGGTGATTTTAACATTGCGCCACTTGAGAATGATGTTTGGAGCCATAAATCATTGCTTAAAGTTGTTTCGCACACACCTGTGGAAGTTGGGCGCTTAAACCGCATGCAAAAGTCATTAGATTGGGTCGATGTGGCGCGTTATTATAATCCTGATGACAAACTATATACATGGTGGAGCTACCGCTCGCCCGATTGGAAGAAAAACAACAGAGGTCGCCGACTTGATCATGTTTGGGTAACTCCAAATATGAAAGAAGATCTAGTTTCTTTCAAAATTTTATCTCATGCCAGAGATTGGGATAAGCCTTCAGATCATGTGCCAGTCATCTGTGAGCTAAAAATATAAAATTTCCATATATCTGAGTGGTGCTCATTTTTGTTAATGAAGCGCTGGGTGGTGAGCATAATTACACGCAATAAGTTATTTTTATGTAATAAATGTATAAAAAACTGTAAAAGCTATTGAGTGTATTTTATGATATCATGGACTAATTAGTAAACATTATCTATAAAAAACACGTATTAGTTTTAGAAGAGGGCGGTGATAGCAAAATCTTTCGCCGCTATGTCACTAACCCATTGTTTTAGCAAGATTTAATCTGATATTGACGAGGTCTATGGTTTGTGTAAAGCGGTTTATTCAAGGTTTTTACTTTTTGCTAAAGTTTCACGTGAAACAATTAAACATAGCTCAATAAAGAAAAATATATTACGAAAGCGAAAGCTTGTAGCCGCCAACCTCCGTTGTGAGAACGGTGGCGTTGTTAGGGTCGATTTCTGTTTTTTGGCGCAGGCGATAAATATGAGTCTCTAACGTATGAGTTGTTACGAGCTCGTTATAATTCCATACATGCTGTAATAGCTCTTCGCGGGAAACAACACAACCATTTGCATTATATAGATATTTTATTATATCAGCTTCTTTTTCTGTAAGACGGATTGTCTCCCCAGTTGAGGTGTTCTTAAGAGATTTATCGATGCTGTAAAATTCAAAATGTGCAAATCTAAAACTTGATTTATGACTATATTCACGTAAACGTATGAGTGTTTTTATCTGTCTCTCGATTTCGGCTAATTTTATAGGAGTTGATACGCAGACTATTCGGCTGTCATCTGTTTCATCACCGTTTATCACAACTAATGGAAGAAAGAATTTTTCTGAACAAAGTTTATTTCTTTGCGTGTTATCTGTTATGCCACAAGAAAAATCAGAAATGTCAGAATCAGCAATGTCATTAAGTCGTGTGGCTGTGTAAGCATCAAACAAATTTATCTGTTCAACCAACTCATGTTCAAGATGCTCGTCAACAAGAGAGACAATGATTTTTTGTTTTTCCATCGTAATAATCCATATAAACGCATATTAACTAGTAAAATATAATAAAGAGGTGCAAATGGCTAGATTTGCAGAGAGCTTATCCACATCAGTCATCTGGAGATAAAATAGGCAACATAATAAAACCAATTAAAACAAAGCGTTAGCTCTGGCAGGCTGTTTTTGGGCGAGATTTGGCATTTATATTGCATTTTAGTACATAGAGCGCTTTGAGAATGCGCTGTAAATTCAAGGAGAAATGATTTGATTTACGGCTATATAAATGACAGCACATATAATTATAACTCAGTAAGCAGTACAAATGCTTCTACAGATTATAAAACTATGTCTCAAAGCAATACTCAAAGTAAATTCAAAGATGAGCTTAATCAGCATAAAAGCGCCACATCACTAAAAAGCTTTGGTGAAGACGGTTTTAATATTTGGGACATTGTAGATATTGTTAATCCACTACAGCATATCCCTGTTTTGTCATCATTTTATCGCAATATTACAGGCGATGAGATGGGAACCGTAGCAAAATTAGCAGGTGATACATTATATGGTGGAGCAATAGGTGCAGCGTTTTCTGTGGCAGATATAGCTATGAATGCAATTACGGGGGTGTCAACAGATGAAGTGGTTGATGACACAGTGCAATATGCAAAAAATATGTTTGGCAACGACAATGTAATGGTTGCAGACAATCAATATGATGAAGAAAAGTTCTTAACCCCGTTGAAAAGCACAACGGTATCCGTGAATAGTGAGCCTTTATATTATGACAATGTCTCAGACGTGTCTAAAGATATGAGCGAAGAAGAGAACCGTAACTACGCTTCGCTATGGGGCTCTTATACAAATGTTTCAATGGTAAATTCAGATAAAGACAATGCGCCAGTTAAAGAAGAATGGCTTGATATGGATAGTTTTGTAGAACAAAGTAGAAAAGCATATTCATGGAATACGAATAATAT
>QKFK01000013.1 GCA_003252195.1 Rhodospirillales bacterium | reverse complement strand
GAGGAACGTAAAGATATTGAAGCTGCTGTTTTGTATGATGCTATAGAAATGGTAGAGAGCTCACCTGAGCATGATATGCCACTTGTGTTTGCTTATGGTGATAATTGGCACCACGGTGTAATAGGCATTGTTGCTGGGCGCTTAAAGGAAAGGTATCGTCTTCCTGCATTTGTGATGGGAGTTGATGGTGATGAGGTTAAAGGTTCTGCTCGCTCTATTACAGGTGTTGATATTGGTGTTGCCGTTATGGCTGCAAAAGAAAGAGGTATTTTAACCAAAGGTGGCGGACATATTATGGCTGCTGGTTTTTCTTTGCATAAAAGCCGTTTGCAAGAGTTTAAATTGTTTTTAGCAGAGCATATTAAAAAGCAATTAGGCGATAAAGAAATAACCCCAATGTTAGAGATTGATGGTGCTATTGATATAAGAGGAGCTACGCCAGAGCTGGTTGATAAATTAGAGACTTTAGCCCCATTTGGAGCGTCTAACCCTGAGCCAAAGATTGTTATAACCAATGTCAAAGTTGGTAAAAGTGATATTGTTGGTAGTGGGCATGTAAGGTGCTATTTATCAGGCTCTACAGGTGGACGAATTAAGGCAATGGCATTTAGAGCAGCTGATTCAGATATTGGAAATATGCTTCTTAAAAATAGTGGAGAAACTCTCCATATAGCAGGGACTTTGCAAAAAGATAATTGGATGGGCAAAAATGATGTTCAGATGATTATCTCAGACGTTGCATTAGTAAAATAATTCAGTTTGTAATAAATCGTGTTTATATGATTTTGCCGATATTTCTAGCTAATAACAATGAGATATAGTATATTATCATTTAAGTTTAATAAAACTTTATAAGGTGAAATATGGCTGATGAAGATAATGAAATTGATGTTGAAGTTGTTGCTCCGCCTAAAGGCGCAGGGGCAAGGCTTAGAACATATTTTTTCACAGGGATATTAGTTACAGCACCTGCTGCAATTACCTTTTATATAGCTATTTTGTTGATTAATTTTGTTGATGCTAAGGTTGGTAAGTTAATTCCACCAGAGTTCCACCCAGATAATTATTTGCCATTTTCTGTCCCTGGTTTAGGGGTGATTATCCTTGTCGTTGGCTTAATATTTATTGGTATGTTTGCAGCGGGCTTTTTGGGTAAGTTCTTAACCAGAATATGGGATAAAATAATTGAGAGAATGCCTTTTATCTCAAGTTTGTATGGTGCATTAAAGCAAATATTAGAAACAGTTCTTGCAACTCAATCAACCGCATTTAGAGAGGTTGTGTTAGTTGAGTATCCACGTAAAGATATGTGGGTGATCGGCTTTATTACAGGCACTACAAAAGGTGAAGTGCAACGCGTAACTGATGATGAGGTTGTAAATATATTCCTTCCAACAACGCCGAACCCAACATCGGGCTTTTTGCTTTTTGTGCCTAAAAAAGATATTATAAGGCTAAAAATGACCGTTGAAGAGGGGCTAAAATTGGTGATTTCAGGTGGTATAGTTTCTCCTAAAGATCCAAAGGCTATTCCTAAAGAAACTGCTCCTCAATCAGCTAAATAGTCATAATTTATTTATAATCTATTTTCTTGACCTGTTGGTGATTTAATATGATGATGTGTTAGTTGTTAGCCTAACAAATGGGTGAAATATGGCAGAAGAAAAGAAAAAGACATCAATTCTTGGTAGAACCTATGTTTTAATTAGCATTGTTTGCTTAGCTTGTATTCGTTTTGCTGAACTTAATTATGTTCACCCACCTAAAATGGGATTGTCTAGCGACACAAGGTTTGTGATTTCGTTCTTATTATTTGCCTTTGCTATGGTTATGTTAGTAACCGCTGGCAATACAATTAAATACCATTTCCACCAAAAAAAGTTAGTAACGTCTGGCCCATTTGCCAAGGTGCGTAACCCAATTTATAGCTCTTATATATTAGGTATTTTCCCTGCTAATGCGATTGCGATAGATTCATGGTTTACACTGGTTTGTCAATTTGTGCTTATGTATATAATAGGGGTGATTATGCTTCGCTCTCATGAGCAAAAAATGGAAAGTGTGTTTGGTAAAGAATATCTTGATTATAAAGAAAAAACCCCCATATTCATTCCTAAATTGTGGTAAAAATTTATAGAGTGTTGTTATGAAAAAAATTATGCTAATTGGTAAGGCTTTTTTCTCATCAGAAGAAGAAAAGTTGTTTTTGGATAATGGATTTACGGTTGATGAAACCTTAATTGATGGTGTGGCTGATTTTGATTGTTCTCAATATGAGGTGATTTTATTTGGCTCTGGAGTTATCAAAGCAGATGTGCTGGCAGAATTCACTAATTTAAAGCTAATCTCTTTTATGGGCACTGGTTATTCTAGCTATATAGACATGGATTATTGCAATGCTCACAATATAAAAGTTTGCAATACTCCTTCTGTAAATGCCAATTCAGTAGCTGAATTTTCTGTGTCATTAATGCTAGATTTAATAAAGCAAACAACATTAATGAGTAATCGCTTAAAGTCTGGAAATACTTCACGCAAGTCATTGCTTCTAAACGAGATTAAAAGTCTAAAAATCGGCATAGCAGGGCTTGGTAATATAGGTTCTTGTATTGCCAGAATATGTAAATATGGTTTTGGTTCAGAGGTTATCTATACCAGCAGAAAAGACAAACAAAATGAATATCGTTTTGCATGCAAGGAAGAGCTCTTAAAAGAAGCTGATGTGTTGTTTATGTGTATGGATGAAAACGAGCATACAAGAAACTACATAGCCAAAAACGAGTTTGAGATTATGAAAAATAGTTGCGTGCTTATAAATACATCTCGCCCTCACTTGGTAAATGGGGCAGATTTATATAATGCCCTAGCTAATAATATAATTCATGCTTGCGCTATGGACGGATATTATGGTGAGAACCCAAAATGCGAGGCCGATAAAACTGATTATGGGTTGTTTGACTTGCCCGATGATAAATTTGTTGTAACTGCGCATATTGCTTCACACACTGTTGATGCGATAAATAATATGAATAGGGTTTCTATAGAAAATATAATCAACTATTTTAATGGCAATAAAGATAAGGTGTATCTGGTTAATTAGGTTGCACAATTAAGGATTGTTAATTTGCTAAGTTGCATAAATAGTATATTGTTTATAGAAAAATCATATAAGTTCAAACTCAAAGACAAGTTCTATGATAAAGTCATCAATGAAGAAAAAACAATATTGATGCTCTTAAAGAATAGAAAAACAAGAGCAATAAATATTGGTGCAAAAATAATCTTTATAAATGATGATAATAAAAAATATAAAATACAAGCAGAGGTGATTGATATTGCTCAGGCAAAGAACTTTGCTTCATTGGTTGATAAAATAGATTATAAAAAGACTAGCGTTTATTCAAAAGCTGATTTGCAAGCAACCCTTGCTGACTTCTTCCCCCTTAAAAAACAAAACAAACAAACCGTACTGTCATTAGAGTTTAAGAAGATTGTCTAATGCAAAAGCCTTCTTTCGTTTTGTGTGTATTGGTTGCAGAATTCTAACTACAAAAAAAGACCTTAGAAAAATCTAAGGTCTTTTTGAATTGGCTCGGGTGTTTAGACGATATACGAACTAATTGTTATGATGATATATCGTATTTTATTCCATTCGTAGAGACTATAAAATCAATAATAGAATAGGGTGCTTTTATCATCGCTTAGAACTAATATAGAAAAGCATACATGTTTTATGTATGATGTGCAGTGGTTATTTGGTTTTATTGTGAGGTTGATATGGGTGATAAAGTAATGAGGAATAAAATGAAAGCAATGTATATACGATTTGTTTCTTTTATAGAAAAAAAAGGATTTTTAGGTTTCTCTGATAAAGAAAAGATGTTAATTAGAAGATGTTTTAATTTTACTCTTTTGTTGTTGATTGCTTCATTGGTTTTATATTCGTTCCCAGTGTTGTCTAGTTCTATATATAAGATTGTAAATGGAGTTGTTGGTGGGTTGGTCTTAATTACAGATTTTGTTATTATCTTTCCTCCTTTCTCTATAATAGTGGCGTTGCTATCATTGCCATTTAGTTTTTTTATAGATATAAAAGAACCTAATTTTGACTATTACAATTTGTTTTTGAATAATCTGTTTTTCTTTGGTTGTCTTGTGCTCTCGTGTAGTATTAAGAGATATAAGCGAATAGGGCTAGTAGTTGGTCTTGTCGCCTCTATCGTTGCGTATTGGAGTGTTTATTTAACTGAAAGTTATAAATATGAAAAGATAACGAGCGTTTATTATTACTATTGTGAATATATGGACATTATATCTTTACTAACTACAGTATTTTTATCTTTGGTGGTATCGCATTATCTAAGGAAAAGCAGAGATGGCAATATGATATCTCTTAACTTAAGATATAAATTTGTGTTCTCATTATTTTTGTTGTGTATATATTTTCTATCAGTAACTCATAACTCATATTTTATCACTCTAAATAATATTGCAGAGCTTAAGCTTGATAAAGAAGTGATACTAAAAAATAAGGAAGTTGCAAAGCCAATAAAAGTAGAAGAAATTGCGGAATCTGACATTCCTAAAGATGCTAAAAGCATAGATTATGATTACTTTAATATAACTCATAAGTGGTCAAAAAAAGTAGCAACTCCATTTTACTATCATGACAACAAAAGAAATAGTATAAATAAAATAATGCTTCCTCTTGTTGGCGGGGATGCTATTGCAGTTGGTGAAGATAGATTACTACTGCTTAACAAAAACTATGTTTTTCTGATGGATGTTTCTCATAAAAAGCCAAAGATTATTACAAAATATAAATTACCCGATGAGTATTATAATGATGAATATTACAATAACAAAGGCAATGTTTTATTTGATAATGGGCTTGTATATATAAGCAGATATAAAAAATCTGATAATTATAGGCATCTATTAAAAATAAACCTGGATAGAGCCTGTTTCGATGATGTTAAAACAAACTCAGAACTTAATTTCCTTAGTAGTAAGTACATAGTAATTTATTCAACGACAAAAACAAAAACTGCTGAGTATCTGTTTAAGAATGTGAGTGTGTTTAGCTCAAGTTCGTTGCAATATGTAGCTTCTGTTGTACCTATGTGTAAGAATGAAAATAAAAGCTTGGATATATGTATGGCTGTGTTGTCTTCTGCTGAAGGAGTTAATAATAAATATTATAAAGATAATATATATTACAAGATTGATAGACATGTTAATCGTTATTATGATGATAAATATGTACAAAAACAATATGTAGTAAAAGGCGGTGTATATAAATTAGATTTAAGTAGCTTAGGTGAGGAGAACTGATATGGCAAAAGAGAGTTGAAAAAAAGACCTTAGAAAAATCTAAGGTCTTTTTATAATTGGCTCCGACAGTAGGACTCGAACCTACGACCGAACGGTTAACAGCCGTTTGCTCTACCAACTGAGCTATGTCGGAATAAGCTCGCTTTATATGGTGGGTCGTAC
>QKFK01000109.1 GCA_003252195.1 Rhodospirillales bacterium | reverse complement strand
TTGGTGTAAATGGTGTTCCAATGTTTATTGTTAACGGTAAAATCGTTGGCGGTGGCGCTGTACCACAAGCAGAAATCGAAAAAGCTTTAGAAGCAAAATAGATTTTATAACAACAAAAAAGAGCGGTATTAACCGCTCTTTTTTTTATTGTTTTCAAAGCATATGCATACAAATTATCGCAATAAAATTTATAGCATCAAGAAAAAACTCGATAATTAGCTTTTTAGCTTAATAGCTTCTTGCATCATTTCATCTGCAGTCTTAAATGTTGTAGCCGCACTTGAATATGCTTTTTGCGTAGTAATCATTTTGGTAAATTGATCAGCAATATCAACATTAGAACCTTCAATGGTTTGCACCATAAAAGTAGATTCTTGCAAGTCATTTTCACCATTACCAACAAGCATCGCCTCACCGCTTAGAGCTGTTTCTTGATATATATTACCAGAAAGAGCCTCTAACTGCTGAGGAGCCGTAAAATAAGCTTGAGCAACTTTACCCACTAGCACTTGAACACCGTTAGAATATGTTGCCGTAAATTCACCGTCAGTATTAAAACCTTTATAAGAAAGATTTCCATACGAATTACCGTCCTGAGTTACATAAATTTCTTTACTACCATCATACTGGGTCATACTAGAAGCATCTATGGTGAATGTACTACTTGTTCCATCATCCCAATCTATACTTATATCCATGGTTGTTGGAGTGCTTAAAGTACCATCTGTATTAAACACTGCCGTAACGTCACCATCTAAAGGAGAAGTAACTGTACCGCCCTCAATCTCATAACTCAAAGTCCAATTATTGGCTAACTCACCTCTTGTATAGGTTAATCCTAAATTATGAGATTCTCCTGCAGCGTTAAAAACTGGCAAACCAAATGTTTCGCTAGACCCAACTTCATCACTTACAGGCAAATTTGCCACTATTTGCATAGAAGTTGTTGCATTACCTTCTACAGAACCAGGAACACTTAACAACAAAGGCCCCAAGTTAGTAGTTAGCTCTCCGTTAGCATCTGCCTGCCACCCCATTACATAATAGCCAGAGGTGGTTGCAAGGTAATTATCACTTGTACCATCTGAGTTATCAACATTCAAAACAGAAAACTCACCAGCCCTAGTATAGTATGTATTACCCTTACCATCTAACTGGTCATTTACAATAAAAAGATTATCACCTCCATTAATAGCCAAGTCATATGGGTTATCAGTAGTAATCATACTACCCCCCTTAGAAACAATTTGCCTATCAGAAGCTTCCACACCACCAACAGCGCTTGAATACATACTGGTGCTTAGCAAGGTTTTAAATGTTGTATCAATGTATCTGTAACCAACAGTATTCATATTAGCCACGTTAGTGCTTATCTCGCCCAAAGCGTGGGATTGGGCTTGCATACCTGATACACTAGGTGAGAATATTGATAATGCCATATTTGTTCTCCGCAATTTGCAGTATTAAAATTTATCTCCATTTACAGATGCAAACAACGTGCCAATAATTTATATTCTAGATACATATATCTGTTCAGAGTCACAAAAACCAAATGTTCCACGAAGATTCCTATCACATTGATATATTTTTACACAAATACTTTAAGTTTTGTTTGCAAGTTTTTTTTATCATGCTAAATTCAGATGTTGGCATTAAATAAGCCAAGAGCGATAAGAGGACTTAGATAGTGAAAAAGATACTTATCATAAATGGACCAAACCTCAATATGCTTGGGACTAGGCAACCAGAAATATATGGTAGCGAGACCTTAAAAGATATTGAAATATTGTGCGCCAAACGCGCTAACGATGTTGGTTTAGAAATTATCTTTAAGCAATCTAACTCTGAAGGAGAGATTGTCGATATGATACAATCGGCAAAAAACAGCTTTGATGGTATAATAATAAACCCTGCTGCATACTCTCATACTTCAGTAGCTATATTAGATGCATTATTATGCGTAGAGCTACCTACTATTGAAGTTCACTTATCAAACATCCATAAGCGCGACGAATTTAGACACCACTCATATGTATCTAAAGTAGCAAACGCCGTAATTTGTGGATTAGGCTCTTATGGCTATGAGCTTGCCATTGAAGCTATTAACCGTATAACAAGAGAGAGAGAAAAATAGATGGCCGAAACTTCCATCGACACAAGAGTCGTAAAAAGACTAGCTGAAATACTTGATGAAAAATCACTCACAGAAATCGAGTACGAAAGCGATGATTGCAGAATTAGACTTTCAAGAGAAACTATTGGCGTTTCATATGCTACTGCACCAGCTCAAGTTATGGCTCCAGCAGCCCCTGTTGCACAAGCTCCAGCTCCTGTGACTAACACAGCTCCAGCTCCTACTGCTGACAATTATGAAAACCACCCTGGTACTGTAAAATCTCCTATGGTTGGCGTTCTTTACGCGTCTCCAGAACCAGGTGCTGCACCTTATGTTAAAGAAGGTGACACTGTTTCTGCTGGTCAAACATTATTCTTGGTTGAAGCAATGAAAACATTCAACCCTGTAAAAGCTCCAAAATCAGGTAAAGTAACAAAAGTTATCGCAGAAGATGGTATGCCTGTAGAATTTGACGAACCACTTCTTATTATAGAATAATATAGGAAAATACATGTTTGAAAAAATACTCATAGCCAACCGTGGTGAAATCGCATTACGTATACATCGTGCATGTAGAGAAATGGGAATTAAAACCGTGGCTGTGCATTCTACTGCTGACAGCGATGCAATGCATGTTAGACTAGCTGATGAAGCTGTCTGCATTGGTCCTGCTAGAGCATCTGAGTCATATCTAAACAAAGCTGCTATTATTTCTGCCGCACAAATCACAGGCGCTGATGCTATTCACCCTGGTTACGGCTTTTTATCAGAAAATGCAGACTTTGCAGAAATGGTTGAAGATCACGGCATTACATTTATTGGCCCTACTGCAAATCATATGCGTATTATGGGAGATAAAGTAGCGGCTATTAAAACAGCAACAGAAAGTGGATTACCAGTTGTTCCAGGTTCTGGCGGCGCATTAAACAGCGTTGAAGAAGCTGTTAAAATAGCTAAAGACATGGGATACCCTGTTCTTATCAAAGCCGCAGCAGGCGGTGGTGGTAAGGGTATGAAGTCTGCTTACGACGAAGAAGAATTACGCCAAGCTTACAAACTTGCCAAACAAGAATCTAAAGCTGCTTTTGGTGACGATACTGTTTATATGGAAAAATATTTACAAAAACCTCGCCACATTGAAATGCAAATTCTTGCTGATAATTATGGCAATGTTGTTCATTTAGGTGAGCGTGATTGTTCTTTACAAAGAAGACACCAAAAAGTTCTTGAAGAAACACCTTCTCCAGCTCTTAACAAAGAGCAACGCGATAAAATTGGTAAAGTAGTATGTGATGCTATTAAGAAAATTGGTTATCGCAATGCAGGAACCATTGAGTTCTTGTATGAAGATGGTGAATTTTACTTTATTGAAATGAACACTCGTCTTCAAGTTGAACATCCAATTACTGAGATGATTACTGGAATCGACCTTGTGCGCGAGCAAATTCGTATTGCATCAGGTGCTCAACTTGGATACACCCAAGATGACATTAAATTTAGTGGTCACTCAATTGAATGCCGTATCAATGCAGAAGATCCTGAAACATTTATTCCATGCCCAGGCAAGGTTAAAGAATGGCACGCACCTGGTGGACTAGGCGTTCGTGTAGATTCAGGAGTTTATTCTGGATACAAAATTCCACCTACTTATGATAGTATGGTTGCTAAATTGATTGTTAGCGGAAAAACCAGAAATGGTTGCTTAATGCGCCTCAGAAGAGCTTTAGAAGAATTCGTTATTGATGGTGTTAACACAACAATACCATTACAACAACGCATTATTAATGAAGCAGACTTTATTGATGGCAATTACAACATTCACTGGTTGGAAAAATTCTTAGAAAGAACATCTTCTGAGAAAAAATAGCTTAATGAAAAACCCTGCTAGACATTTAGCAGGGTTTTTTGCATCCAAATGACAAGAAAATTATCATGCAAAAACACTTTATACTTTATGATTTAGAATACACATCATGGCAAGGAGCTCTAGAATCCAACTGGTCAGAGCCGTGGCAACATAAAGAAATAGTACAAATAGCTGCTATAAAACTTAATAACAAACTAGAAATAATAGATACATTTGAAATCTATGTAAAACCTAGTATCAACAAAGTTTTATCTGATTATTTTGTAAGTCTCACAGGTATTACAAATGAACATGTAAATAAATATGGGATTTCTTTTAATGATGCCTATAAGCAATTTACGCAATTTTGCCACGAGCTCGAATGTTTATCTTATGACAAAACAGACTGTCCTATAGCTGATGGCAAAACATTTATAGAAAATCTTTCTCTTAACAATATGGGCACAACTGATTTGCGCTATAGAAATATTGGGATATGGATAAACAAACAGATAAAAAACAAACAAATATCTTCGACAACAGTAAACTCTGGACGCCTTGCAAAATTATTAAAAAGAGATAATAATATTATAAAATATGGACTTAACGAACATAACGCTCTATATGATGTATATTCAATTAGAGAAGCTTTAATCTATTTTAACTTTGATTATAAAAATGACTGAGCCATTTATAGTAACACCAGAACATGTTTTACAAGCCTATACTGTAGGCGTCTTCCCCATGGCAGAAACCAGAGAAAGCAATGAGTTTTTATGGGTTAACCCCAAAAAAAGAGGAATAATCCCTCTTGATAAATTTCATGTGCCAAAATCATTAAAAAAAGAACTAAAGAAAAATCTTTTTGACGTGCGTATTGATACTGATTTTGATGGAGTTATTGATGGTTGCTCTGACACATATGGAGATACTCGTCAAGATACATGGATTAATGAAGATATAAGAGAATTATATACTGAATTATTCTATATGGGATTTGTTCATACTATTGAATGCTGGCAAGATGACAAGCTAGTTGGTGGATTATATGGGGTTGTAATAGGTGGGGCTTTCTTTGGCGAAAGCATGTTTTCTAAAGTCAGCAACGCTTCAAAAACTGCTTTATGCCATCTTGTTGCTCGTCTTAAAACATCGAATTTCAGTCTCTTAGATACTCAGTTTACAACAGATCACCTTACCAAATTTGGTGCAGTCGAAATTGATAGAGAAAAATACCTAGAAATTCTAACCCCTAGCCTTTTCAAACCTGTTGCATTTAACAACCCTCAAGAATATAGCCTAGATATACTTTTTAGTAATGACTAAGCCCTACATATAAGACGCACACTAGCGACACAAAATAAACATAGAATTCATTGTCTTTAGAGTTATCTCATTAACCATAAAAAACTAGCTAGAAAAAATAATAGAACTAATATGTTGCTATTACATGCGTGGCGTACGAATGATAAATCATGACAACGCAAATAATTCTCGCGCACCATCAATGCATGACAAATAACTTCAATGATAAAAAAACAAACTTCCA
>QKFK01000142.1 GCA_003252195.1 Rhodospirillales bacterium | reverse complement strand
CGTAATCTGGACATATTAGCTCGTAAAGCTTTGTGGGAGAATGGTCTTGATTATGATCATGGTACAGGTCATGGAGTTGGGTGTTTTATGAATGTGCATGAAGGGCCACAAAGCATATCTCCGCGTACTGGGCATGCAGAAATCAAAGAGGGTATGATTATCTCAAATGAGCCTGGTTATTATAAAGAAGGCGAATATGGCATTAGAATAGAAAACCTCATTTGCGTAACTAAAGCAGATTTGGGGGCAAAAGCAGAAAGAGAAATGCTGTGTTTTGAGACGATTACACTTGTGCCGATTGATTTGAAGCTTGTTGATGAAGGCTTGCTTGAGCCAAAGGAAAAAACATGGCTCAATGATTATCATGCTAGAGTTTATAATGAAATATCTCCATTGCTAGAAGATAGCTCATGGCTAAAACATGCTACTAGAGCAATATAGGACTTTGTAAATTTGCTTATATAATTGTGCTATTCTGCTTAAAAACATCTGGTCTGGCGGTCTTGGTTAATCTTAGGGTTCGCTTGTCGTGATTAGGCATGCGAGAGAGTTTGGCTGTGTTGACGGTGTGGTTTTTCTTGTGAGATTTAAGAGCAGGCAGTCTATAAGCCGGGTTCTGTCGCTTATTATTGCTAATAACGGATAGCCATTCATCTAGGAGAATAATTGCTTATTCCCTCAACGCGACCTACCACTGGGACTGTGTGAAAACCCACGTACTACATCAAAGATGTGTCCCTAACTTAGTCTTGCTTCCGGTGGGGTTTGCCTAGCCGTAAATTGTTGCCAAATACGCGGTGCGCTCTTACCGCACCTTTTCACCCTTACCGCTACATGTAGCGGCGGTTTGTTTCTGTGGCACTTTCCCTTAGAAAATCTAGCCAGACGTTATCTGGCACCGTGTTTCCATGAAGCCCGGACTTTCCTCCCCGTAGGGCGACTATCTGACTGCCTGCCTCCTCACAATACTTAATTTCCGTATTAGGTCAAATTAAAAAACAATATTCGAATTGGCTTTGTTGTTAGAACTAACGGATAGCCTCATTTTTTAACCTTTGATTAAGCTTCTTCTAAATATATTGCCCGAATAGACGAAAACGAATCGAAAAGTTAATTTTTGAAAATTATCATTTTGAACCTTTGTTAACCATTATGAGGGTAGATTATTTTTGTGTGAGTCTTAAACGAGTCGCAAAGTATAAAACACTATATATTGTGTTTGGTTGGTGTGTTAATGGCTATATGTTGAATTAACTAATAAAAACAAATATTTACCCCTGTTGATACCCCAAAAATCTTGATAAATTAACCATTTTCCCATTGATTCCCATGTTTTCCCATGATATACCATGAGTCGGATAGTTTTGCCCATAATTAACTATTTTTAGGGTCGAAAAATTGTCCAAAGGTTAACAAACGGATGAGGGTGGAATGAGGAAGAGTTTTCTCTTTTTCGATACGGTGACAAACAAGGTGGACGCTAAAGGGCGTGTTTCCTTGCCATCTGATTATCGCGCAATTTCAAAAGAGCTAGGCGCTGAAATCGTTTGTTACCGCTCATTAACTTCCCCTTGTATCGAAGGTTGCTGTGAAGATTTGCTTGATAAGCTTGCAACTGATATTGAAACATCACATGACTTTTTCTCTGAAGAGCAAGATGAGCTTACTAATTTAATCTTTGGTGATGCTAAACGCTTTTTGTCAGACAGTACTGGTCGTATTACCTTGACTGAAAAGTTGCTTTCTCATGCGGGGATTACTTCTCAGGCTGTGTTTGTTGGTAAGGGCAGGAAGTTCCAAATTTGGTCACCAGAGAAGTGGCTAGAAGAAGAAAAGAAAATTCGTACAAGTGTCTTGGCTAAACGTCCTTCAATCAGAAAAGAAGGGGAATAGTTATGGATAATCTTTCTTTGCATATTCCAGTTTTGTTGAATGAGGTTGTTGAGGCTATTAATCCTCAAGATGGAAAGACTTATGTTGATGGCACGTTTGGTGCTGGTGGATATAGCAAAGAAGTTTTGAATAAAGCAAATTGCAAGTTAATCGCGATTGATAGAGATCCTAACGTGAAAAAAAGCGTAGATGCTATGGGTAAAGCATTTGGTGAGCGCTTTGAGTTTGTTGCTGGTAGATTTGGCGATATGAAATCATGCCTTAGTTCAATTGGGCAAAATAAGGTTGATGGCATCATGCTTGATATTGGTGTTTCGTCAATGCAGATAGATGAAGCTGAACGCGGTTTTTCTTTCCGCTTTGATGGACCTTTAGACATGAGAATGTCTGCGTCTGGTGAAACTGCGGCTGATATCGTTAACAATATGCCAGAAAAAGATTTGGCAGATTTGATTTATAAATATGGCGAAGAAAAAAACTCTCGTCGCATTGCAAAGGCAATAGTTGCAAGAAGAGCTGAAAAGCCTTTTGAAACCACTAAAGAATTAAAAGAAATTATTCATTCTGTGAGCAAGAAGCCAGTTAACGGAATTGATTCTGCAACACGCACTTTTCAAGCGCTAAGAATTGCCGTGAATGATGAATTGGGCGAGTTAGAGCGCGCATTAAGTGCATCTCAGGAGTTGCTTAATGATGGCGGAATTCTAGCTGTTGTAACCTTTCACTCACTAGAAGACAGAATAGTTAAAAACTTTTTCAAAGACAAATGTGGTTTAGGTCCACGTCCTTCTCGCTATCTTCCTGCAGCGATTGAGGAAACCCCTCTGTTTGAGGGCAAAAACAAAGCCGTAACGGCAAAAGAAGAAGAAATCAAATTAAATCCAAGAGCTCGTTCTGCAAAATTGCGTTATGCAATTCGCAAATATGGGGTGCGTGAAGCAGGTGCTCTTAATCATGGTGAGGTGTGAGATGATTAGTACAAGAACAGCAATGACAACATTGTGGATGACTTTAGCAGTGATAGTGGGTTCAGGTATGTTCGTTCTAAAATATGAAGTTCAAGATTTAGAAGTTGAGCTTGCGTCATTAGACGGCGACATTCGTCAGAATCAAGAAACTATTCATGTGCTTAAGGCAGAATGGAGTCATTTGAATAATCCAGAAAGATTGCGTGTGTTAAGCGCTAAACACATTGGTCTTACTCAAGTTAAGCCAGAACAAGTTGTTAGCTTTGCATCATTAAATGATAAAAACTCAGGTGATGCAAAAACTGGTGTTGCTCTTGCTAGTGCTCCGATTGATGCAACAAAAGAAATGCAAAACAAGCTTCGTACATTTGTTAGTGCAACAAAAAATTAAGAGGCTTTATTAAATGTTTTCCCGCCGCGATAAAGATGTGAATGATGCGATAATTTTGCCGGGGCAGGATATTAATATAAAAAAAATAAGCCACTCTCTAAGAGAAGAGGATCTTTTAGATTCACCAATAGAAATTGGGCGCAATAGAATATTTTTAACCGCTGTAGTGTTTTTATTTTTATTTATAACTATGTCAGTTAGGCTTTTTGATATTAGTTTGGGTGGTGATAGAAGCTATAAATCATATGCTCCGCGCAAGGCAGATAATGATATAACCAAATTTATGTTAGCAAGGCAGGATATTGTAGATAGAAGTGGAACCATTATTGCAACTTCGCTACCTACGGTTAATTTGTATGCTAACCCTAAAATGATTTTTCACCCTGATGAAACTGCAAAAAAGTTAGTTGAGGCTATTCCAAGTCTTAATTATGACAGGGTTTACAAACAATTATCATCTAAAAAAACCTTTGTTTACATTATGCATAACCTTACCCCAAATGAGCAATATTTGGTCAACTTTATTGGTGACCCAGGCTTAAGCTTTGAACAGGGAGAAAAAAGAGTTTATCCGCAAGGAGAATTGTTTGCTCATGTTGTTGGTTTGACAGATGTTGATAATAAAGGGGTTGCGGGTCTTGAAAAGGGCTACGAGAAAGTTCTTACCGAAGAGCATAAAAAGATAACACTCAGCCTTGATGCTGGTATTCAAGATACAACTCGTAGGGTGCTAAAAGAAGGAATTGATGAATTTAGCGCAATTGGTGGAGCTGCTGTTGTTATGAATGTAGATACAGGTGAAATTGTGTCTATGGTGTCATTGCCAGATTTTGACCCAAATAATTTTGGTTCAAGTGATGTAGATGCTTTGTTTAATAGGGCAACATTAGGCGTTTATGAGGTTGGTTCGGTGTTTAAGTTGTTTAACACAGCATTAGCCTTAGAAAGCGGAAAGATAAAGGTTACAGATACTTTTGATGCGAGTGAGCCAATTAAGCTAGCTAAATTTACAGTTACAGATTATCACGGTGAAAACAGGGTTTTAACTGTTCCAGAAATTCTAGTTTATTCCTCGAATATAGGCTCTGCTAAAATGGCGCTTGAGGTTGGTCCTGATGCGCAAAAAGTATTTTTATCTAAGCTTGGCTTGTTAAACGAAGTTCCGTTTGATATTCCCGAATTAGGTCGCCCATTAACTCCAGCAGTGTGGCAAAAAATTGCAGCAGCTACGGTGTCATATGGGTATGGTGTGGCAGTTACCCCGTTGCATGTGGTAACGGCTGTTAGTGCCTTGGTTAATGGTGGCGTTTATCGCACGCCAACGATTATAAAAAGAGATGTCGTTCCTGAGGGCGATCGCGTTTTATCAAAAGAAAATTCAGCCTTAATGCGTGAAATGATGCGTATGGTGGTGGTCAATGGTTCGGGTAGAAATGCCGATGTCGTTGGCTATAATGTTGGCGGAAAAACTGGAACAGCCGAAAAATTAAGCCAGCATGGGCGTTATGTTGAAAGAAAGGTAAGGACATCTTTTGCGGGGGCATTCCCAATGGATGATCCTCAATATGCCATAATGGTAATGCTTGATGAGCCTAAGGCAACCTCAAAAACATATGGCTTTAATACTTCTGGTTGGAATGCTGTGCCAACAGCAGGAAAAATTATAAAAGCGATTGCTCCTCAGCTTAATTTGCGTCCGCGCGAAAGAACCTATGAGGAAACAGAGCAATCTTTAATCCCGGTCGGGTTATTTAATTAAATATTTACCGATAGATGCAAAAATCATAATTGGAGGCGCTTAAATGCAGCTTAAAGATTTAATGAACGGAGTAGAAACGACCGTGGAATATACAAGGAATTTAGAAATATCCGGACTTGCCGTGGATTCCAGAAAGGTTGAGGCAGGGTACTTGTTTGCCGCATTGCCTGGCAGCAAGGTTGATGGACACAGCTTTATACCAGAGGCCATTAAACGTGGCGCGGTTGCAGTGCTATCTCGAATCGGTTCAGAAATTGGTGATGTTACCAATGATAATGATACACAATTTATTCCTGTCGCAGATCCGAATCGTTCACTTGCTATTATGGCAGCTAATTTTTATGAGCTACAGCCTCAGCATATTTGTGCAGTTACAGGCACTAATGGCAAAACATCTATTGCAGATTTTGTGCGTCAAATGTGGGAGATTATGGGGCAAAAAGCAGCCTCAGTTGGTACATTGGGCGTAATCGCAAAGGGTTATCCTAAAACTCCAAGTTTGACAACTCCGGACCCACTTACATTGCATTTTAATTTAGCAGAGCTCAAAAAATCTGGTGTTGATTATTTGGCTGTAGAGGCTTCTAGCCACGGGCTTCATCAACATAGATTAGATGGCGTAAAAGTTTCGGTTGCTGGTTTTACTAATTTAACCCGCGACCATATTGATTATCACGGCAGTATGAAAGATTATTTTGCTGCTAAAAAACGCTTGTTTACCGAGCTTTTGGTAGAAGGTGGTGTTGCGGTTATTAATGCAGATATTCCAGAATATCGCCAACTTGCAATTGAATGCTTAAATACTCGTAAGCAAATATATTCATATGGCAGAAATGCTACAGAAATTCAGTTGGTTGATTCAAATCCGACGCTAAAAGGGCAAAAATTAAAGGTTAATTTGTTCGGTGTTGTGCGCGAGATTAACTTGCCTTTAGCTGGTGAGTTTCAGGCTATGAATGCTCTTTGTGCTTTGGGTATGGTAATTGCTATGGGCGCAAAAGAAAATGAAGCATTGCATGCGTTAGAGAATATTAAAGGCGCATCTGGCAGATTAGAATGTGTTTCTCATTTAAAAAATAATTCTGCCGTTTATATCGACTATGCACATACCCCAGATGCACTAGAAACAGTAATTCGTTCTCTTCGCCCTCACTGTGATGGAAAATTAAGAGTTCTATTTGGTTGTGGCGGAGATAGAGATAAAGGTAAACGCCCAATGATGGGTAAAATTGCCTCAAGATTAGCCGATGTTGCTTATGTTACTGATGATAACCCTCGTTCAGAAGAGCCAGATGTAATTCGTAGTGAAATTATGGCAGATTGTGACGGAGGAATAGAGATCGGCGATCGTCGTAAAGCTATTGAGCAGGCAGTGGCAGATTTGGAAGCCAATGATATTTTAATTATTGCTGGCAAAGGTCATGAAGAAGGGCAAATTATTAAAGGTGTTATTCACCCATTTAGTGATCATATTGAAACTGAATTAGCTGTATGCAAAAAAGAGGGTAGAAAAAGCTTTGTATCATATTCAAAGCCATGTTTATGGGATTCTAAAACTGCTGAAAGCGTAACTTATGGTATTGCTAAAGGAGAGTGGAAGGCAACAGGTGTTGCAGTTGACCATAGAGATGTTAAAGAAGGTGATTTGTATATAGCAATTAAAACAACCGAAAAAGACGGGCATGATTTTGTGGCTGAGGCTATTGAAAAAGGTGCTATAGCTGCGGTTGTACATAAAGTTCCTAAAGATATCGATAATGATAAATTGCTTATTGTTAACGACACATCAATTGCATTAGAAGATTTAGCTAATGAGGCAAGAAAACGTTCTAAGGCAAAGTTTGTGGCAATCACATCAAAAGATAAAGAAGATAAAACCTTGCAATTAATTGCTAAGGCGATTTCTCCATCTAGTGTTACAGTTATTTCAGATGATAATTCATCTCCATTGGCTTTGGCAAAAGACATGGCTTCTATTCCAGAAAATGCAGAATGTGTGCTTTTAGAATTATCACATGAAGTTGATGGAATATTGAAAAGCCTATCAACTATGGCTCAGCCAGATATTACAGTTATTTCTGGTAAGGCAAATAGTGCAGAAGATGAGCATAAAGTTTTATCAGAGATATTTTCTGGGATTAAAGTAGATGGTATTGCGATATTAAATCGTGATGAAGCAGATTTTGAAAGTTTGGCTTTCTCTGCCCGTAACTTTGGCGTTAAACGTATGGTTAGCTTTGGTAAAAACCCTGCTGCATATGTTAGTGTTGTGGGCGAAAAAAACAAAGGAAGCGCAACAGAATATACCCTAAAGCTAGATGAAAAAGAGCATAAATGTTCACTAGATAATAAAGACGGATATACCTCTGGTGAAGTTATGGGGGCTTTTGCATCACTTTTGGCAATGGCGTTCAATGTAGATAAAGCTGTAGAAAATTTAGGCTCAGAAAAATAGGCAAAAAAAATGCTATATAATTTTTTATATCCGTTAGCGGGTGACTTTAAAATATTTAATCTGTTCAAATATCTTACATTTAGAACAGGTGGCGCAGTTGTAACTGCGTTAATATTGGTTTTAATTATTGGTCCAAAAATCATAGCATGGTTGCGTAAAAAGCAAAAAGAAGGTCAGCCGATTAGGCTTGATGGTCCAGAAAGTCATTTGGAAAATAAAAAAGGCACACCAACAATGGGTGGGCTTATGATGTTAATCTCTATAGCGCTTTCAACATTGTTATGGGCAGATGTTACTAATCAATATGTTTGGGCGGTTTCTTTTGTAACCTTTATGTATGGTTTAATAGGTCTTGTAGATGATTATATTAAGGTTACTAAAAAAACCTCAGATGCAATGAGCGCAAGAATGAAACTAGTGTTGCAATTTGCAATAGCCGCTTATGCTGTATGGTGGATATCATCTATTACGCCTTCGGATATTGCTTATACTGTGGCAGTTCCATTTACCAAAAACTTCGTTATAAATTTAGGTCAGCCATTATATATTATATTTGCTATGTTTGTGATTGTTGGTGCATCTAATGCGGTTAATTTAACCGATGGCTTAGATGGTTTGGCAACAGGTTCTATGCTAGTTGCAACCTCTGTGTTTTTGCTAATTTCATATATTGTTGGCAATGCGGTATTTACAAATTATTTGCAGGTTAGTTATGTCCCAGGTGTGGGTGAACTAGCAGTTTTCTGCGGTGCCATTGTAGGGGCGGCATTAGGGTTTTTATGGTTTAATGCTCCGCCAGCTTCTGTGTTTATGGGAGATACAGGCTCACTTGCTTTGGGTGGCGCTATTGGTGCGGTCAGTGTTGCGGCTAAGCATGAAATTGTTTTGGCAATTGTGGGCGGTTTGTTTGTTATTGAAGCTTGCTCGGTTATGATACAAGTGGGTGTTTATAAACTTACAAAAAAACGCGTATTTAAGATGGCTCCTATTCATCATCATTTTGAGAAAAAAGGCTGGGCAGAAACAAAAGTCGTTGTACGTTTTTGGATAGTATCAATTATTCTTGCTATTGCCGGATTGGCAACCTTAAAACTAAGGTAAACATATGTCAGAAGTAGCTACTAGTTTTGACAGGCCGAGGTTCTTTCGCCATTGGTGGTGGAGCTTAGATCATTGGCTGTTGGGTTGTGTTTTTGCCATAATCTTAATTGGAATATATTTGAATTTTGCTGCTAGCCCTGCTGTTGCGGCAACTATTCATGCCAGCACTTTTCACTTTATTAAAAGGCAGATGGTGTTTTTGCCTCTTGCTGTTGCACTAATGCTTGGGATATCTATGCTCAGCCCACGTAATGGTCGCCGAGTTGCTATTATTACATTTATTGGCACAATAGTTTTAATGATGTTTACCTTGCTGTTTGGTATAGAGATTAAAGGCGCAAGCCGTTGGATAAATATATTAGGCTTTTCACTGCAACCATCAGAATTTATAAAACCGTCTTTTGCGGTTGTGGCAGCATGGATGTTTGCTCTAGAAAAAAAGCAGGTTTCTTTTAAAGGTGATATTGCGGCATGTGGCTTATATGTTTTGGTTGCAGGTTTATTATTGGCTCAGCCAGATGTTGGTATGACAATTGTGGTTACAATGGGTTGGGCAAGTCAGTTCTTTATAGCTGGATTGCCAATTATTTGGGTCATATCGCTCATTTTATCTGGTATGGTGGGTCTAGTAAGCGTTTACTTCGTGTTTGATCATGTACACACCCGCGTTAATAACTTTTTTGATCCTAATTTTGATTCATATCAGGTAAAAAAATCTATAGAGGCTTTTCAACATGGTGGTTTGTTTGGCACAGGCCCTGGCGAAGGTGTAGTAAAATTAAAGCTACCCGATGCTCACACAGACTTTATTTTAGCGGTTGCAGGGGAAGAGTTTGGCGCAATTATCTGCTTGGTTATTATTATGCTCTTTTG
The DNA here is from genome assembly GCA_003252195.1 of Rhodospirillales bacterium. Classification (GTDB taxonomy): domain Bacteria; phylum Pseudomonadota; class Alphaproteobacteria; order QKFK01; family SZUA-500; genus SZUA-500. The sequence continues at coordinate 14,178 of QKFK01000142.1, read as the reverse complement.
CTTTGTGGTAATAAAAGGCTATGCCAATGCTATGAAAAAAGATAATATGTTTATTATGTTTGCTTTAGCAGGTTTGGTAACTCAATTTGCCGTACAAACATCAATTAATATCTGTTCTACATTAAATTTGATTCCAACAAAAGGAATGACATTGCCGTTTATTTCATATGGAGGTTCATCTTTGCTGTCTCTGGCGATGGGTATGGGCTTTATCCTATGTTTAAGTAGGGGTAAATCCTCTTTAAGGAGAAAAAACAATGCCTAAACCACTAGTGATATTAACTGCAGGCGGAAGTGGCGGTCACACATTTCCAGCTGAGGCTTTGGCATCACAATTAAAAAATCGTAATGTTAGCCTAGCTTTTATAACAGATAAAAGAGGCAAAAGATTTAATGGTACGCTAGGTGAAATAGCTAATTTTAATGTTAGTGGTGCTAGCGTTATGGGGCGAGGTATCATAGGCAAAGCCTATTCGGCATTTTTGCTGTTATTGGGCGTGTTTCAATCTTTGTTATTGTTTAATAGAATTAAGCCTGATTTAGTAGTTGGCTTTGGTGGATATGCCTCCATTCCTGCTTGCATGGCAGCTAAGATAATGGGGATTCCATTAATATTGCACGAGCAAAATGCAGTTTTGGGTAGAGCAAATCGTATGTTTGGTGATTATGCATCATTAATTGCTACATCATTTCCAGATGTTAAATTTACTAATGAAACAATGAATATCCTACAGGTGGGTACACCAGTTAGGTCAAAAATAGCAGCTTTGCACGAAAGAAAATATAAAGCCCCTAAAAAAGATGAGCCATTTAATATTTTAGTTACTGGTGGTAGCCAAGGTGCAACCATATTAAGTGAAATTGTCCCCAATGCGATTAATGAATTACCACAAGAAATGCAGGTAAGAATTAATCTATCTCAGCAATGTCGCCCAGAAGATATAGAAAATGTGCAAAAGCTTTATGAAACTTCTAAAGCAAATGTAACATTAAAGACATTTTTTGATAATATTCCTGAGCTTTTAGGTAAGGCACATTTTGTTATTTCTCGCTCGGGTTGTTCGTCTATTATGGAGCCAGCAACTGTTGGAGTTCCTGCAATATTAGTGCCTTATAAATATTCGGCAGATGACCATCAGCTAGAAAATGCTAAAGCAGTTGTAGCAATAAATGGGGGTTGGCTTATTGAGCAAGAAGATTTTACTGTCCAAAGCTTAAATAAAATAATATATTCAATTTTTGAAGAGCCCAAACAGCTAGAAAAACTAAGCGATAATTTTAAAGAGGTTTTTGCTTCCCACGATGTGGCAGAAGTTTTTGCTGACGTGGTTGAAGATTTATTGTTAAGGCAGTTTGCCGAAGATTAGGTAAGTTATAAGAGATAAGAAAGAGATAAAAATATGTTAAGTAAAGCACCTTTTGATATTGGAAAAATCCATTTTGTTGGTATTGGGGGTATTGGGCTTAGCGGTATGGCAGAGATTTTACATAATATGGGCTATGAGGTTCAGGGCTCAGATATGAAAGCTAATGCCATGGTTCAAAAATTACAAAAATTAGGTGTAGATGTTTTTGTTGGGCACAAGGCAGAAAACATAGAAAATGCTAGTTTGCTAGTTGTGTCATCTGCGGTTAAAGACGATAATCCTGAAGTGGTAGAGGCAAAAAAAAGGCATTTGCCTGTAATGTGCCGTGCTGACATGCTAGCAGAATTATTGCGTTTGAAATGGTCAATTGCGGTTGCAGGAACGCATGGCAAAACTACAACCACATCTTTGGTAGCAACAATGCTAGAAAAAGCAGGGCTTGATCCAACTATTATAAATGGCGGCATTATTAATTCTATTGGCACTAATGCAAAGCTTGGTAAAGGTGAGTGGATTGTAGCCGAGGCAGATGAATCTGATGGTACTTTTATCAAAATTCCAGCTACTATTGCGGTTGTAACTAATATTGATCCAGAGCATTTAGATCATTATGGCTCGTTTGATAAGCTTAAAGAAGCCTTTTTGACCTTTGTTCATAATGTTCCTTTATTGGGTTTTTCTTGTCTTTGTTTAGATCACCCAGAGGTTCAGTCATTAATCCCTCAGATTTCAGAACGCAAATTTGTAACCTTTGGCTTTAACCCGCAAGCAGATGTTAGAGCTGTAAATCTTACTCAAGATGAAAGAGGAGCTCATTATGATGTTGAGGTTTCTTACCATGGAAAAGAACTAACGATTAATGATATATTCTTGCCGATGCATGGAAGACATAATGTTTCAAATTCTCTTGCCTCAATAGCCATTGCACTAGAACTTAATATATCTGAAGATATTATAAAAAAAGCTTTGGCTGATTTTGGTGGTGTTAAAAGACGTTTTACTAAAACAGGTGAAGTTGATGGTGTTACGATTATTGATGATTATGGTCATCACCCAACCGAGATTGCAGCGGTTTTAAAGGCTGCCAGAAATGTTTCTAAGGGCTCGGTTATTGCAGTTTGTCAGCCACATAGATATTCTAGAGTTAGAGATTTGATGGAAGAATTTGGTACTTGCTTTAATGATGCAGATAGCGTGATTATCTCAGATATATATGCAGCAGGAGAAAGCCCAATTGATGGAATAAGCAAAAAAACATTGGCAGATGCAATTAGAGCTAGAGGCCATAAAGATGTTATTGAGCTTGAATCTTCTGATAAACTTGCAAATCTAATAAAAAATATGGCACAAAATGGCGATATAGTAGTATGCTTAGGGGCTGGAGATATAAGCACTTGGGCAAATGCATTGCCAGAAGAATTAAGTAAGTTGAGTTAGGGAGAATTAGTTATGTTTTTTGGAAAAAAAGGTTCTTTAATAGATATGCTCCCTAAAGTTGAAGGCTCATATGTTGAAGATGTGCCTATGAGTGATTTGACATGGTTTGGTGTTGGTGGCCCTGCAGAGGTTTTGTATCGCCCTAATGATGAACTTGATTTGCAAAGATTTTTAATCGGTAAACCATATAATGTGCATGTAACATTAGTTGGTGTTGGCTCAAATTTGTTAGTTAGAGATGGTGGTATCCCTGGAGTTGTGATTCGTTTAGGTCCTCCGTTTGCTTCTGTTCGAGTTGATGGTGATTTAATTCACTGTGGCGCTGCATGTTTAGATACAAAAATTGCTAAAGTTGCCTTGCGTGAAGGTTTAGGTGGTTTTGAATTTTTGGGGGGTATTCCTGGCACTATCGGTGGTGCTATTAAGATGAACGCTGGTAGTTTTAGCCGAGAAATTAAAGATGTTTTAGTTAAGGCTATAATTATAGATGGTTCTGGAAACCGTTATGAGTTAGATGCAGATGAGTTGCGTTTGGCCTATCGTTCAAGTTTAATTCCTAATGACTGGATAATTACCAGTGCAATATTAAGAGGTTATAAAGAAGATCCTGCTATCATTAAAAAGAAGATGAATGATTATAAGGAAAAAAGAGAAACCGCTCAGCCGTTAAAAGCAAAAACAGCGGGTTCTACCTTCAAAAATCCTGAAGGATTACAGGCATGGAAGCTTATAGAAAGAGCTGGTTGTCGTGGCTTAAGGGTTGGAGGAGCAATGATTTCTGAAAAACATTGCAACTTTATAGTCAATGTTGGTGATGCAACCGCAAATGATATTGAAACACTTGGTGAAGAAGTTAGAAGGAGAGTAAAAGAGGCGACATCTATTGATTTAGAATGGGAAGTCAGAAGAATCGGTGTTAAAACAGAAAAAGACAGTTCTTTTGGTGGCAGATATTAGTCTCTTTTAGATAAAGGTAATGGTAGAAGATATAGAAGAAGATATTGAGGAAGTGATTCCACAAAGACCATTGTCTCCATGGGTTTATAGGCTAATGGGGATTTCTATATTTATATCAACAGCGTTAATTGCTGGTGGTATTACATGGGTTATTAAAACTAATCAAGTATCTAAAGCTATTGATAATTCATTGCAGGCTTTTTATAAAAGTAGCAGTGAGAGCGGAATGCGCCTAGAACAAGTTGTTGTTCAAGGAAGATATCGCACAGATATAAAAAGTTTAAGAAAAGCCGTTAAAGTAAAAAGAGGCGAGCCTATTTTTGCAATTAGTTTAGAGAATATGCGGGATAGAGTTGCTAAATTACCTTGGGTTAAAAGTGTTTCTGTTAGAAGAAATTTACCAGGGGTTATTCATCTAGTTATAAAAGAAAAAGAACCTGTCGCTATATGGCAGAACAAAGGCAAATTTGCCCCGATTGATAAAGATGGTGATATTATAGAAGCATCTGTAAAAAATCTTTCTGGTTTGCCTGTGGTGGTGGGTGAAAAAGCTCCAGATATGGCTTCAAAGCTATTTACTGTTTTGAAAAATGAACCTGCAATGGCATCTAGAGTAAAGGCTGCTATTATGATAAGCAGTCGTCGTTGGGATTTAATAATGGACGATATCAAAACAGGAATAACGGTTAAATTGCCAGATAAAAATATGGAAGACGCATGGAGAAAATTGGCTTTCTATGATAAAGAAAAAAACTTGCTAGAAAGAAGAATAGAATCTGTGGACATGCGTTATAGCGACAAGCTGGTGGTTATACCAGCCCAATCAAATGCTAAGAATAAATTACACAGAGAAATCCGCGAAAAAATTAAATTAATGCCTGAACAAAAAGCTTAAGGTCATAGAGGTAAAAATGGCTGCCCCAATTAATAAAAATAATCTTATTTCTGCTCTAGATATTGGCTCAAGTAAAATATGTTGCATGGTTGCTTCACCTAATGATGATGGCACAGCTAAAGTAGTTGGTGTTGGTTATATATCATCAAAAGGTATTAAAAACGGAATTATCTCAGATATAAACGAAGCTCAACAGGCTATATATGATGCGATTTTAGACGCTGAAAATAAATCGCGCACATGTGTTGAAAAAGTATATATAAATACATCTGGCTCAAAGCTGATTTCTGAATTGGTAACTTCAGAAATATCTTTAGGAAGCAAGGCAATTTCGGAAAGCGAGATTAACAAAGTTATTGAAAAAAGCGTATATAAACTAAGCGCTACAGATGGCAATGTAATCCACTGTATTCCAACTGGATATAGTGTTGATGGCGAAGAAAGCGTTAAAGACCCTCGTGGAATGTTTGGCGAAAAGTTAGCAATTGAATTGCATGTCGTAAAAAACTCAGCAGGATCTATTAAAAATATTGAAGCTGTTATGAAAAATAACAATTTAAATATTAATAAGAAGGTGGCATCGCCTTATGCATCGGCTCTTTCATGTTTGGTTGATGATGAAAAAGAAATTGGCTCAATTGTAGTCGATATGGGTGGTGGAACTACTGATATTGCTGTAGTGCAAAGAGGCAATATTATTCATACTGCTTCGATTCCAGTTGGCGGAACCCATGTTACGAACGATATTGCATGGGGTTTGACAACTTCTATAACCAATGCAGAAAGATTAAAAACTATTGAGGGTTGTGCTTTTCCGTCTCCAAAAGATAATGAAGAGACTATAGCTGTGCACCCAGTTGGTGAAGAAGATGATATGAATATTAAATATCTGCCCCGTGCAGAATTAATAAACATTATAGCGCCACGCATTAGAGAAACTTTGGAAATGGTGCATGATCATTTAGAAAGCACTGGCATGTATAAAATGGCAAGTAACCGTATTGTTCTAACTGGCGGTGCAAGCCAATTACAAGGAATTCGTGAAGTAGCTGGTATCATTCTTGGTAGGCAGGTAAGACTCGGTAGAGCACAGAATCTAGAAGGGCCTGCAAATATAATAAATGACCCAGCTTTTGCGACTTGTGCAGGGTTAGTTAAATATGCCATGACCGATAAAGAAGCCGTAACTACATCAGAGCAACAAAGCTTGTCTAGGTTAGAAAATAGAGAGGCTACTACTTGGGGTAGAGTTAAGCAGTGGCTTATACAAAATTTTTAAAATTTTATATAAAAACTAGCTTTGATAACGAAAAAGTAACTACTCGGTAATAAACTTAATATATAAGATAGAAAGTCTTTTTTATAGCGAATTAGCAGTCTTTGGTGATGTGGATTGCTAGATGCAGAAAGCGGATAGAACCGTAATTGTTTTGCGAATCGCTGTGGCATGTTGGATAAAGCAGATACCTATGTGGAGAACCCGATGGCAATAAATTTAGGAATACCAGAACAGAAAACAACTCAATTGAAACCTCGTATTTCAGTTATTGGAGTTGGTGGAGCAGGCGGAAACGCTGTTAATAACATGATAGAAGCTAAGCTTGAGGGCGTAGAATTTATCGTTGCTAACACTGATGCTCAGGCATTGGAGCGCTCAAAAACAGATAGAAGAATTCAGCTCGGTGCTGTAACAACTCAAGGGCTTGGAGCTGGTGCTCGTCCAGAAGTTGGTAAAGCTGCGGCCGAAGAAGCTATTGAAGAGGTTATGGGACATCTTGAAGGTTCTAACATGGTGTTTATTACCGCTGGTATGGGCGGCGGAACTGGTACAGGTGCTGCTCCTGTTATTGCAAAAAATGCCAGAGAGCGCGGTATCCTAACCGTAGGTGTGGTTACAAAGCCATTCCAATTTGAAGGTAAAAAACGTATGGAGCTTGCTGAAAAAGGTATCGAAGAGCTTTCTAAAAACGTTGACACAATAATTGTTATTCCAAACCAAAATTTATTTTATATTGCCAATAAAGATACAACATTTACTCAAGCTTTTGAGCTTGCAGATCAAGTTTTACACTCAGGTGTTAGAAGCGTAACTGACCTTATTATCCAACCAGGTCTTATTAATCTAGACTTCGCCGATGTTCATACTGTTATGGAAGGTATGGGTAAAGCGATTATGGGTACGGGTGAGGCAGAAGGCGAAGATAGAGCTAAAAAAGCTGCGATGGCAGCTATATCTAACCCACTTCTTGATACATCAACCATCAGAGGCGCAGAAAAAATTCTTATTAACATTACTGGTGGCAGAGACTTGTCTTTGTTTGAAGTTAATGATGCAACTGACTTTATTGGTGAAGAAGTTGGCCCAGATGCCAATATTATTTTTGGTTCATGCTTGAACGAAGAATTAAACGGAAAAATTAGGGTTTCAGTTGTGGCAACTGGTATTGATGCAACATCAATTAGACCAGAGCCTCGTAAAATTATAACTCAAGATAAAGCTCCAGAGGTTGAGCCAGAAGTTATTGCCGAAGAAGAGGCTGTAGAAAGCCCATATCAAGGTATTGAAATTAAATCTCATATTGAAACAATAATAGAAGATGATTTTGCTTCAGAAGAAGATGACGTAGAAGAACAAAGCTTTATTGAAGAATATGATGAAGAAATAGAAGATGATATTGAAGACGAAGCTGTGGAGATTATTGCAACAGAGCATATAAGCGAAATGCCAAAAACATCTGAGGTAATTCCTTCAATGCCACATGCAACAAAATTCTTTGCAGAACAGAAAAAGGAAGAAGATTCAGACCTTTTTTCTAAAGCCGAGGTAGTAGCTGAAGAAACATCTCATCACGTTAGTGAGCATAAGCATGTTGACGCTCCTGCCGAAGTAAGGGCTAGTGCTGCACCTGCTTCAATATCGGCGATAAGCGAAGAAGCCTTTATTCCAGCTCCTGCACAAACTGCTGGTGATGATATTTTAGATGTTAAAGTTGAAACAATTGAAGAAGAAATTGTTGAAACTGAAGCTATGGTAGAAGAAAAAGAAGAGCCTCGTAAGTTTTTATCAACTGTAACAGGTCTATCTTTATATCGTAAGAAATTTATGGAGAGAAAAGCTGCCGAAAAAGGCACTGCAACAACCGCTCCTAAAAATGGCACTTATGATAATGCAGATATGGATATTCCCGCATTTCTAAGAAATGGCGACTAGGTAAATGTATTAAACAAAAATGCCCCGATTTTTCGGGGCTTTTTTGTGCTTTGGGCATAACATTCGTGGTTTGGTTAAGTAGGTGGAGTTAGTATTTTAGCATGGTACCGTCCAGCCCGCTCAGTTCAGTCCCGCCAAGTACTGTCTAGTCTTGCCCAGTCCAGTCCAGTCCAGTCTATTCGAGATTCTTTGGGTGAATGGGTTGGTGAACACAACGCTAGCAACTGCTAACGCTATCTCAGTAAGTTTATAGAAGAAAAATAATGCTATCTATCTGTTAAGGCAATGTATCAAAGGGCTGTATTGGCTGTGTGGCTAACAGGGCGACTAATGGTGTATAATTATTGATGCAGGTACTACCAATCAGGTGAAAGTATATAAAATATGTGAATGTCTCTTTTTGAGAGATAAGATTTAAGTAACTTGCGGTCAAAGTTACAGTAATTGCAACAAATACTGTAACATTATGAAATAAAGCTTGATTTGAATGTTTGACAAAAGCTTGCTACCTTAAAAACAGTAGAGAAGAAAATTTTTAAGGTAAGAAAAATGGCCGATAATAACCTAGTAATGCAAAAGACATTGAAAAGCGAAATTTGTTTCGTTGGCGTAGGTGTGCATTCTGGTAAAAAAATTCAAGTTAGAATGAAGCCTGCTGATGTTAATACAGGTGTTACATTCCGCAGAGTTGATATCGCTGGTGGTGGTGTTGCTCTTAAAGGTCATGTTTCAAGTATTGTAGATACCAAATTATGCTCATGTATTGGTGATGGTAACGGTGTTAACGTTAGCACAGTTGAGCATATTATGGCTGCTTTCCACGCTTGTGGAGTGGATAATGTTGAAGTTGAGCTTAATGGTGGTGAAGTACCTGTTTTAGATGGTAGTGCAACACAATTCGTGTTTTTGATTGAGGCTGTTGGCTTGCAAGAACAAGATGCTCCTAAAAAAGCTATTCGCGTATTAAAAGAAATTGGTTATTTAGACGAGAAAGGTTGTTCTGTAACTTTGTCTCCTGCTAAAAGCGGTTTAGAAGTTAACTTTGAGATTGATTTCCCACATGCTTCTATTGGCAAACAAACTTACTCATTAGAACTAAATTCTAAAAACTTTAAGTCAGAAATTAGTAAGGCTAGAACATTTGGATTTAGAAGAGAGATTGAATATTTGCGTTCAATCGGACTTGCTAGAGGCGGTTCTTTAGAAAACGCAATATTGGTTGATGAAGATGGAATTGTAAATGACGATGGTCTTCGTTATGAAAATGAATTTGTGCGCCACAAAACATTAGATGCAGTTGGTGATTTATACCTAGCTGGTCATACATTGATAGGTGCTTTTTATGGTTTACGTTCAGGTCACGCTCATACATCAATTTTGTTAGAAAAGATGTTTGCTGATAAAGATGCATTTGAGATTGTTGATTTGACAGAAGATATGCTCATCGTTTCTAAAGAAGAAAAAACAAGCGAATTAAAAGTCGCAAATGCATAAATCTCTCGTTAGACAAGAGCTTGAAAACTGCCCCGATTTTTATTGGGGCTTTTTTTATGTGGATTTAAGCTGATAAAAAGCATTTATTAGTAGAATTGCCTAAGTTATTTTGATAATTTAAACCACAATAAAGCTTATAAGAATAGCGAAAGATTTATATATGTTATCAAATAATTTCCATAAAAAGTTAGTCAGTTGCTTGATAGTTGCTTTGAGCATAAATTTTGTTTCAGCTTGTGCTTCTTCTAACGTAAAAAAAGACGATTATGTTGAAAAAAGCGTTTCTGAATTATATGATGAAGCAATGGCTAAGCTTAAAGATAAAGAATATAAGTCAGCGGGCAAAGCCTTTGATATGGTTGAGCAACAACACCCATATTCATCATGGGCTGCAAAATCACAATTAATGTCTGCTTATTCTTATTATAAAGCTAAAAAATATGATGATGCTGAAATTACCCTAAAAAGATATGTCGAGATACACCCTGTTAGCTCAGATGTACCATATGCAATGTATTTGCTTGGAATGAGTTATTATGAGCAAATAAGCGATGTGTATCGTGATCAAGAAATGACAGCTCAGGCAATGGATGCTTTTAACAACCTTATCAGACGTTTTCCCGAGAGTGAATATTCTAGGGACGCTAGGGTTAAAGTTGAGCTAACTATTGATCACTTGGCTGGAAAAGAGATGGACGTTGGACGCTTCTATTTAAAACGTAAAAAATATTTATCTGCGATTAATAGATTTAAAACTGTGGTTGAAAAATATCAAGTCACCACCCATATTCCAGAAGCTTTATATCGTTTGACTGAATGCTATACAGCAATTGGTTTGTTTGATGAAGCGCAAAAATCTGCATCTGTTTTAGGCTATAATTACCCAGGTAGTGATTGGTACCAAATGGCATATAACTTTGTTAAAAAAGATGCTTTTATAAATAAAGATGATGTTGAACAAGAGCATACTTGGCTAGGTATGAAATATTAATGCTAAAAGAACTCTCCATTCGCAATGTTATATTAATCGACAAGCTAGATTTGTCTTTTAAAAATGGGCTTTGCGTTTTAACTGGCGAAACTGGTGCTGGTAAATCAATTTTGCTAGATTCACTAGGGCTTGCCTTAGGTGGCAGGGGGAGCGCCTCGCTAATCAGAAGTGGGGAAGAAAAATTATCAGTTTCAGCTTGCTTTGAGCTACCTAAAAGCCACCCTGTTTGGGCGGTTTTAGATTGAGTTTGAGATTGAAAAAGATGTTGATGATGATGCTCGTCTTAATTTGCGCCGAATAATAAGCGCAGATGGTAAAGGGAAAGCTTTTGTAAATGAGCAAGCTATTAATTCTACAGTGCTTCGCAAGATTGGCGATGAATTAGTAGAAATTCATGGGCAGTTTGAAACCCATGGTCTTATGAACCCTGTAAACCATCGTTCAATTTTAGATGCTTATGGAAAATTAGCTCCTTTAGCGGGCACTTGTGCTAAAGCATATAGCAAGTGGCAAAATGTTAGAAAACAACGCATTGCCGAAGAAGAAATGCTAAGTCGTTCAGCAGTTGAAGAAGATTATATCCGCCATGTAATTAATGAGCTAGAAGCCTTTGCCCCAAAAGAAGGTGAGGAAAAAGCTTTGTCAGAAGAGCGGGCTTTGTTAATGAATAGCGAAAAGCTTATTGATGCGGTTGGCGGTGCTTATGGCGTAATTAGTTCTGCTAGAGTGGCAAATGTGCTGGTGCAGGCTCAAGGTTCGTTGATTAAAGCTGTTTCGATGGCAGAGGCCCAACTTAACCCGATTATTGAGAGTTTAGAACGTGCTTCTATTGAGTTATCTGAAGCTACTTCAATGCTTGAGGCATGTAACTCAGAGTTTGATTTAGACCCTAAAAAGTTAGAACATACTGAGGAAAGATTGTTTGCTTTGCGCGCATTGGCCAGAAAGCATAATGTGCTTGGTGATGATTTGCCTAAAGTATTGAAAGATTATCAAGTAAGGTTAGATGCAATTGATAATGGCACGAATAATATTGCAAAATTGCTAAAAGAAGAACAACAAGCCCGTCTTTCATATATTGAGAATGCTCAAAAGCTTAGTGAGTCTCGCATAAAATCAGCCGATGCTTTAGATAAAGCAGTTGCCAAAGAACTTCCTCCGTTAAAGCTAGATAAAGCTACTTTTAAAACTATGGTTGAGCTAGCTCCTGAAAGTGAATGGAGCTCAAACGGGTGGGATAAAGTTAGCTTTACAGTTTCAACTAACGTGGGCGCTCCTCAAGGACCAATTAATAAGATTGCCTCTGGTGGTGAGTTAGCTCGTTTTATGCTGGCGTTAAAAGTAAACTTAGCCCAAAGTGCAACAATTCCAAGCTTGGTGTTTGATGAGGTTGATACTGGTATTGGCGGTGCTACAGCTTCTGCCGTTGGTGAAAGATTGGCCAAATTAGGGCAAGATTTGCAAGTGCTGGTTATTACTCACTCGCCTCAAGTTGCCTCCCGTGGTATGCAACATTTAAAGGTAGAAAAAACATCTGATGCAATTACAACTCGCACGCAGGTGTTAGAGCTAAATAAGGTAGAGCGCCACGAAGAAATCGCTCGTATGTTGTCTGGTGAAACCATAACCGATGCCGCCCGTGCTGCTGCCGATGATTTGTTAAAAGCGAGTGCTTAAAATAATGCAAGAATTTAAGCCGTTAAATGAAATAAGCGAAATTGAAGCAGTATATGAGCTAGAGTTTTTGGCAAAAAAGATGGCCGAGCTTGATAATGCCTATTATCAAGATGATGCGCCTATTGCAGATGATGCCGAATATGATGCATATAAAAAACGCAACCAAGATTTAGAAGATAAATTCCCGCATTTAATCCGTGATGATAGCCCGAACAAAAAAATAGGGGCTAAGGCCAAAGATGGCTTTGGCAAAGTTACGCATAAAGTGCCAATGCTCTCTCTTGGTAATATATTTGATGAAGAAGGCTTAGATGATTTTATTGCTAAAATCCGCAGGTTCTTAAATTATGACGGAGAGCTATCTTTTGTTGCCGAGCCTAAGATTGATGGACTTTCATTTGCAGCTATATATGAGAATGGCATGTTTGTCAGAGGGGCAACTCGTGGTGATGGTTCGGTCGGTGAAGATATAACCGAGAATTTAAAACAGATAAAAGATTTACCATTAAAACTTAATACTCCTAATCCACCTAAGTTGGTTGAAATTAGGGGGGAGGTTTATATGGATAAAAGAGATTTTATAGAGCTTAATACGCGCCATGAAAAAGAAGGTAAAAAGATTTTTGCTAACCCTCGTAATGCCGCTGCTGGTTCGCTTCGTCAGTTAGATGCTAAAATAACAGCTGAGCGTAATCTTAAATTATTTGCCTATACATGGGGCGATGTTTCAAATCCAGAATGGGCTTCGCAAGCTGCGTTTTTAAAAGTAATAAAATCATGGGGTTTTCCAGTTAGTAACTTGGTTAAAACCTGCTCATCAGCTTCAGATATTATGGCAAATTATAACCAGATTTATCAAAATCGCTCAGAGATTAGTTATGATATTGATGGTGTGGTTTATAAGGTTAATGATTTGGCATTGCAACAACGCTTGGGCTTTGTTAGTCGTTCTCCTCGTTGGGCAATCGCTCATAAGTTCCCCGCCGAACAAGCACAAACCAAGCTTAATAAAATCCGCATTCAAGTAGGTAGAACAGGTGCTTTAACCCCTGTGGCAGATTTAGAGCCTGTGAATGTGGGAGGTGTGATGGTGAGCCATGCGACCCTTCATAATGAAGATGAAATCACCCGTAAAGACGTGCGAGAAGGTGATTGGGTGGTTGTTCAGCGTGCTGGTGATGTTATTCCACAAATTGTTGAAGTGATATTAGAAAAAAGACTAGCTGAGAGTAAGCCTTTCTTGTTCCCAGATACTTGCCCCGTGTGTGGCTCTGTGGCGATTAAAGAAGAAGACGAGGCGGTTAAAAGATGTACAGGTGGGCTAACTTGCCCCGCACAAGCGGTTGAACGCTTAAAGCATTTTGTCTCACGTGATGCGTTTGATATTGAGGGCTTGGGCGATAAAAATATAGAAACATTTTTCAATGAAGGTTTGATAACAAACCCTGTAGATATTTTTACCTTTGAAGCTAGAGATAAAGAAATCCCATTAGAAGTAGATTTATTCTCTCGCTCAGAGCATGTGCGATTGGCTAATCGAGAAGGTTGGGGGCTAAAGTCCGCTAACAAGCTATTTGAGGCGATTAATTCCCGCAGGATTGTTGCTCTTGATAGATTTATATATGCTCTTGGTATCCGCCAAATAGGCCAAGCAACATCAAGGTTGCTAGCCAAACATTATTTAAGCTTAGAAGCTTTGCAATCAGCCATGGCAGAAGCTACTAAGGTTGACAGCTCTGCTTATCAAGATTTAATCAATATTGAATCTGTGGGCGGTGCAGTAGCTAAAGATTTAATCGCTTTCTTTGCAGAAATGCATAATCAAGAAATTCTCGAAAAACTACATAAAGAAATCAAAATTGAAGATTTTGAAATTGTCGAAGTTGGTGATAACCCTCTAAATGGCAAAACGATAGTCTTTACAGGCGGACTAGAAACCATGACCCGCAATGAAGCCAAAGCTAGAGCCTTAGCCAAAGGTGCAAAAGTAGCTGGCTCAGTATCAAAAAATACCGATTATGTGGTAGAAGGTTCTGACGCAGGGAGCAAGGCGGAGAAGGCGAAGGAATTGGGATTGGTTGTAATTTCAGAATCTGACTTCCTCAAGCTCGTATAATGGGTTATTACTGCGTCATAAATGATATTTTTC